>JABSRV010000303.1 GCA_013214905.1 Psychrobium sp.
CATCGAATTGGATGATAACGACACCAGCGGCCTCTAAATCTTTGGCTTCTTGATTGAGAATTTTGGCAAACTCCAACGCTAACTCTTTACGACTCTTGTAATGCTCATCATAAAGCGTGTCTATCATCGTCATAGGTCCTGGCAAGGCCCATTTGATAGGTTTGGTGGTTTGCTGACGTAAAAACTTGGCATCTTCAACAAATACTGGTTTTGGCCTGCTAACCGCGCCAACAACCGTTGGAACGCTTGCATCATAGCGATTGCGAATTCTAACTGTCTTGCGCTTTTCAAAATCAACACCATCAAGATGCTCAATAAAGGTCGTCACAAAATGTTGGCGCGTTTGTTCGCCGTCGCTGACGATATCAACACCTGCCAATAATTGATCTTGCAGGGACACACGCAGTGCATCTTGTTTGCCTTCAATTAATTCTTCGCCTTGTAATTTCCAAGGTGACCAAAGTTTTTCAGGTTGCGCAAGCCACGCGGGTTTAGGCAAGCTACCCGCCGTTGATGTCGGTAATAATATTTTCATAGTAAGTTCACTATACCCAAGCTACTTGGAAATGCAGGATTTCAGCGGGAGTTTAAATGGCCAAATGCAAGGCCTTTCTCTTAGTCCTAGTTATTCTAAGGCTATTATAAATAACGCAGTAGTTGGTCATTTAAAACCCGCCCTACGGGAGTTTCTCAGGTGAGTGATCACGGCGTTACATCAATTTGAAAGGCAATAAGCCTTCCTAAAATAATGTGCCTTGTGCTAACCCACCTGAGAAGCTCTGAAACCTGCATCCTCAAGAAGCTTGGGTATATCCTTTTAGTTTATTAAAGCGCGTAATTGGCAGACCAACTATCCAGAATAGCTTGGTATGGTTTGATGAAGTGCTCTTGCGTAAATTTACCCTGCTCAATTGCTAGCTGGCCGCGCTCTTCTCGATTGTAAACAATCTGAGTGAGTGAATGATCTTGGTTATTCAACTTTGGCTGATAGCAATTTCCTGCGACTGAATTGGCATTATAAATTTCAGGTCGATAAATTTTCTGGAAGGTTTCCATAGTGCTGATGGTGCTAATAAGCTCAAGACTGGTGTAGTCATTGAGTAAATCGCCGAAGAAGTAAAAAGCCAAAGGGGCAACACTATTGGCAGGCATGAAATAGCGAACCTGTAATCCCATTTTTTTGAAATATTGCTCAGTCAACGAAGACTCATTAGGCTGATATTCAACACCCAACACAGGGTGTTGATTGTCGGTTCTGTGATAAATTTTAGTATCTGAAACACTGAGGCATATTACTGGTCGTTTAGAAAAGTTCTGTTGGTAAGTGTCACTATTAACAAAGCTCTTAAATAGCTTGCCATGCAAGTCACCAAAGTTTTCTGGAATGCTAAATTGCGGTTGATCTTTATTGTGTTCAAGTAGCAACACACTAAAATCATAATCTCGCACATATGACGAAAAATTATTGCCGACAATGCCTTCAATGCGCTTGTTCGTATGGCTGTCGATAATATTTGTTTTCAATATTTCAATCGATGGAAAAGTATCTCCACTGCCTGCAATGTCGACATAAATTGAGACTATTTCTAGTTCGACCTTATAACGATCACCGTTGGGGTTATCCCAGTACGCTAACGTATTAAAGCGGTTATCAATCATTTTTAAGGTATTGCGTAAGTTCTGTTGGCGGCTTTCTCCTCGCGCCAAGTTAGCAAAGTTTGTTGTGATGCGCGTATTCTCTGAAGGATGGTAATCCTCATCGAGACAAATGTTCTTAATGGTAAATTTAAAATCGTTATTCATGATGTCTGGTATCCACTGTCCGGTATATACCCGTCATCCTTGAAACCGCAGTTTTATTGTCTGCGTTTCGAATCACAATCACTTATAAAACATAAGCTCAGGTGATTCAAAACTTGACGGCTTCACTGCAATTCCAATGATTTTTGGTATAAAACCTAAATTTATTGTTAGCTCTGTCCAATTCCCGTTCTGATGTTTTTTTAAACCAGTAGTCAAATCAGTAGCTGTATTACTTCGCGTTAAAAGCATGCTGTGATTTATACGTGGAACCATGCATGAATAAAAATGAAATAATTTAATGTATCCATGAGTAATATTCATAGTTCGTTGTGCAGCATGGTTTAGGATTGGCTAAATAGGTCATTAAAGGAATGGATTACTGACAAAAATAATGAAGGGATTAAGGCCATTGAATTTCAATTACATTTTATTTTTTGATACACCTTATATTTATGTAATGCCTTTTTAGGGATATGACAATAATCGTTTGGAAAACGAGTGAGTCTGTCCTGATGTTCATCATCACTTTTGACATAGTTGATCAGTGGTAGCACTTCCACCACCTTATCGGCATCGTCACGGTTGTTAATATATTCAACTGCGCTTTTGAGATGCCTACTCTGTTTGCTGTATATTCCGGTTCGATATTTTGTTCCAACATCCTGCCCTTGCTTATTGATGCTGTAAGGATCAATAATTTCAAAAAAGTAACCGAACAGCTCATTCACATTAACGTCGCTAGGGTCAAAGGTTACTTTTACGCACTCGGCATAACCGTCATAACGAGTATTTGTAGTATCGGTTAAACCATTAGCTCGACCTGCTTGCGTTGAAAATACGCCAGTTAGGTGTTTAAGAAACTCCTGTACTCCCCAAAGGCATCCGCCAGCAAAATAGATAATCTCTAGTTGGCCATTAATATTCTTATTTTGTTTTTTCAAATCGATGCCCATTTACATTAAAGATTATGCACATACTTACAGTTTAAAACAGCCAAAATGCCTATGTGTTACGAATGATTATCATGTGCATTATTTAAGCCGCTAAGATACAATGTTGATTAACGTAGCGATTATTTATTTTCAAGCAAGCAATCCATGCCAGTGTTATCTAACGATACTTATTTTTGGTTATTCCAATATTTTAAGTTAACTGGTCATGGATTGAGTAAGAATAATCCCTTTCACCTTAAATCACAGTGTAAATAGAGAAATTAACATGATTCGAGTTGTACAAATTGCTTTGCCTGCTTTGTTATTGAGCCTATCAACTTTTTCATCGGCCGCTGATGAGAATAATAAAGTCGATAATAAAATTGAGAAAATTACAGTTGAGGGCTCAGCGACTGCTAATAACAAACCGGTAGGCACCTTTGGTTCACCGGTTTCCAATTTAGAATATGATCCACGTATTGACCTACAGTCGCGCAATATGGCGGAAGCTCAAGCCGACGTGACTATTCGTGGCGGCATTTTCGAAAATACCGGATTTAGGGTGGGCAGCACGACTTTATTTGATCCGCAAACTGGGCATTATTCTGCAGAAATCCCTATTGCTCAAGAAATGTTAACTAACGCGCATGTCCTTACTGGCGCAGACAATGCCCTGTTCGGTATTAATAGTTCGGTAGGAACAGTTTCCCGTGGTTGGAAAGCAATAATCACCTCAGGTAGCGTGTCACTTGGCGCTGGTAATAACAACTTTAATCTGCAACGCGTTCACAGTGCGCTCAGCATGGCGCTGGCAGATTCTAAAGATTGGACTATCGGTTTTGAAGGTGAACACTCTCGCTCTAAAAGTGACGGGTCAATTGAAAATGGCGACCATAATTTTCAACGTACATCGGCTCGAATTCAGTTAGTTGGACCATCATCGCAGACCGACCTGTTTTTTGGTGATCAAAAGAAATTCTTTGGCTGGCCAAATATGTACACGCCATTTAATGTCAATGAAACTGAAGATATTAAAACACGACTAGTGATCCTTAATCATAAACAGGATTATGCCCAAGACAGCACATTTGAAGTGTCTACTTATTATCGTCGTAACGAGGATCATTATATTTTCTCTCGTGAAAAGCCAAGTATATTCGAAGCTTTCCACCAAACTGATGTCAAATCAATCGCGTTGTCTGGTCAC
>JABSRV010000304.1 GCA_013214905.1 Psychrobium sp.
TGTAGTTCATAAAGCGCGGAGTTTATACGCATAAATGAGCACTTTCGACAACAAAATGGTGACAAATGGCAAGACGCCCAATAGTTACGGTGCAGTTAACATCAAACTGCGCCAGCATTGGCGCACCAGCTCTCGTTGCGCCACAAACTCACTGCTAGCTGTTTGATTATCTTTGTTTTGTAATACCAAATGATGGCCACGGTTTCGATATTCACAAAATGCGGCAGATAACCCTTTCGCTTGTTCATTGCTCAGCAGATTTAAGTCAAGCAGGCTCTCAAATATCCGAATATTATCGCTATAACGTGTCAACACTGGACAACAGTGGCTGTAACCCAATACTAAATATTGCGCGATAAATTCAATGTCGGCGACTCCGCCGTTATCATGTTTTAGATCAAAAATGTCGCTACTACCTTTCGACAAATGATCGCGCATTTTAACCCGCATTTTCGCAACGTCTTCTTGCAATTGAATTAACGAACGAGGAATGAGCAAGATCTCTTTACGGGTAACGCTAAACAGTTGTTCAATATAATCATCCCCCGAGACAATGCGCGCCCGCACTAATGCCTGATGTTCCCACACCCAAGCTTCACTGCGTTGATATTGAGCGAAAGTATTAACATGTGACACCATCAACCCTGCATTGCCAGATGGTCGTAGCCGCATATCTACTTCATATAAAATCCCGGAATTGGTCCTGGTATTAAATAGATGAATAAAGCGCTGGGCTAACTTAAGATAGAAATGATGACTATCAATCGCTTTCTCACCATCAGTATGGTGACCAATGCTCGCGCAATGCAAGAAGACTAAGTCGAGATCTGAGCCATATCCCAACTCCAATCCGCCAAGTTTACCGTAACCAATCACCGCAAAGCCTTTATCATTGCCCGAATGAACAGGCTGACCATAACGTGCGACCATTTGTTGCCAAGACAACTCAACAACATATTCGATGATAGCCTCAGCCAGCGCGGTTAAGTGATCGCTTACGTTGGTTACTGACATCACCCCAGTCACGTCTGCTGCGGCAATTCGCAATTGCTGCGTCTGCTTATATTGACGCAGGCTTTCCATCATTTGCTCCATGTCATCTTCGGGCACACGAAGTAAATAAAGTTCACATTCACGTTTATATTGATCAAGCGGCGTTGGGCTATATAGCAACTTGGGATCGAGTAATTCGTCCAGTAGAATGGGGAATTGGGTCAATTTCTCACATATCCAGCTACTCGCCTGACACAAAGTAATGAATTGATTTAATGCCCCCGGATTTTCCAACAGTAATTCAATGTAAGCGGTTCTAGTAGCAATTTTACTAAATATATTGCCAATACGGCTTAATAACAGCGCACAATCGTCTTTATCGACGATTTTCAGTAAGACCAGTGGCATTAATTTACTCATGCTTTCTTGACCGCGGGGCCCCATTGGACGGCGGTTAAGATCATGCTTAATTTCCTGGATTTGCGCAAACATCACCTCAGGCTGCGGGCAGTTCATTTCAAATAAGACTGATTCGCCGTCAAAGTCACTGTCTGCCTCGAACAATACTTTGAGTATGGTGCTTTGCTTACTTTCATCATCTTCTTCGTCTTGCTCACTGCCGACCACATCGCTAAACAATTGCTGCACTAAGGCTGTATGTTCACCAAGGACTAGGCGAAATTGTTGCTCAGTATCACAATCAAATAGATAACATAGACGCGCCCAGTTCTGATCATTTTCGGGTAAGGTCTGAGTTTGCTTGTCTGCAAATTGTTGTAAATATTGTTCACAGCGGCGTAAATATAGATAACTTTGCTTAAGCTGTTTGCATTCTTGTGCCGTAAAAATTTCAAGTCGTTGTAAGGCCACTAGCGTTGTCAATAATGATGCTTTACGCAGTGTTGGCTCTCGCCCGCCGCGGATCATTTGAAAAGCCTGCACAATAAATTCAACTTCTCGAATGCCACCACTACCCAGCTTTATGTTGTCAATTAAGCCACGGCGGCGTACTTCATGACTGATTAGTCGCTTCATTTGGCGCAATGATTCAATCGCGCTAAAATCTATATAACGTCGAAACATAAACGGACGCAGTAAATCGGTAAGTTCTTGACTGTAGCCATTGTTCGGCCCAAGTACCCTGCCTTTAACCATGGCGTAGCGTTCCCAATCACGCCCCTGTGATTGATAATAATCTTCTAGGGCGCTAAAACTCACCACCAATGGGCCTGAATTACCAAACGGTCGAAGTCGCATATCAACGCGATAAACAAAACCATCAACGGTCAATTTGTCTAGCGCAGTGATTAATCTTTGCACTAATTTGACAAAGAACTGTTGGTTGTCCGTACTACGGCGCCCGCCTTGCGTTTGTCCATGGTGAGGAAATGAAAAAATGAGATCGATATCCGATGAGAAATTAAGCTCACCACCACCCAATTTCCCCATGCCCAAAATGATTAGTGGCTGCTTATTAGTGTGTTCATCGACGGGATATCCCCAGGTGATTGCCAAGTTTTCATACAAGTAATCTCTGGCGACAATAATCAGCGTTTCAGCCAAAAAAGATACATCAAGCATTGATTGTTCAATATCAATTAACTGACAGAGATCGCGCCATGCAATCACTAATTGAAAAAAGTTACGGTTAAGACGTAATATCCTATCAAGTTCTTTGTCATTGTTAATCGTTGCCAGATCAACCCCAATGCGCTGTGTAATCACCCCTTGCAACGCACTACTTTGTAACAATTGATGACTAAATATTTCCGCTAACCATTGAGGGTGCAAGGATATTTGCTCAAATGCAAAGTCACTTAACGCAAAAACCTGCCGAACTAATTCGCGTTTTTCGTCGTTAAGTGCTTCAATGTATTGATCATTGCTCTGACTAAATTCATAATAACGGTCATTGGCAAGAGTATCGAGTTGCGTTGGCAGAGAATGACGGTTTTTCATTGGCATTTTAATTTACATCCAAAATAAAATAAGTTACTGATTTAAAAGGCTAACGAACATTTGTCTATGGTTTATGTCGCCTCAACATAGAATATAATAGGTCGCTAAACAGCGCACTGTCATATTGAAAAGGCGCGTACAATAGTTTCATTACAATATCATTGAAGAGGTCTTTATGGCAGGTAAGCCCATAAAAATAATGCTATTAATGCTATTTTTTGTCTTGGTCAGTGCATGCAGCGATCCATTAGACGAAAAAATCATTCAATTGCAAAAACAGAGCACGACAGCCCTTAAAACATTAGGACAGCAGCTTGATGACGGTCAAATCCGTAATGCACTCATATTAAAGCAATACAGCGCACTGCTCGTCGCTAAACGCAGCGAATTAAGGCCGTTGTTAGACGCATTAGCAAAAGATGCCACGTCTGCTGGCCCTATGTACCTTGGCCTTAAGCGACGTGTTGAAGACGCGAAAACCGCGAGTAACTTTATAGACAAGCAAGAGCAAGTCGAAGAACTTAGCAACATTGTGGCCGCCTTAAACCCGACCTTGTTTGGTGATGCGCTTAGCGATCCCGTTAATGTCATCGCGGATATGTCTAAAGGTGAATTGGCGCGCGTTAACTCAATTAGCCAAGCACAAAGTCAGCAAGCCAACAGTTCAGAAAATTTTGGTGCTGGCTCACAAATGGTCGGTAATCCCAACTATGGTAGCTGGTCAAGTGGTAGCGGCGGTTCATCGTTTTGGCAATGGTATGGCATGTACGCGATGTTTTCTAATTTAACCTCCCCGATCTCTTACGATCGATGGGGACGCAATCGCGGTTATAGCTATTATAACGATTATGGTCGTCATCGTTATAGTTCGCCAAAACAGCGACAGCAGCAGCAAAAAACGTGGAATAACACCAAGAAAACCTTTAGCAAAGGCCAGCAATATTCTTCGCCGTACAGTAAGTCAAGAGTGGGCAG
>JABSRV010000305.1 GCA_013214905.1 Psychrobium sp.
CGGGCTGATTTTTTGTACGGTTTATTCCAATCGTTATTTAGTACATTCATTGCAAAAAGTACACGACGATGCACGGGTTTTAATCCATCCCTAACGTCTGGTAATGCACGGCCTACTATTACACTCATCGCGTAATCTAGGTACGAAGTCTTTAACTCGTCTTCGATATTAATCGGCGTTACACTATTGGCCAACTCAGTCATAAATCGCTAAGATCCCTGTGTCTATTAAAAATATTTGTCTCTGTTCGGCTTACTTGAACATTCACTTTCTTGCGAACAAAGACACAAAATTAGAGCACGATTCTAGCACAGATATTCGTTGATGCTAGCCCATAAACCGCTTAATTTGGCAAACTGCAATCAATAGCCCGCAACATGGCTTTAAATTGCAGCAATTGGCTAAATATGGCTGTTTTGAACGGACACTAACTGACTATTATTAATGCAGTTAAATTCAAATTTAGCCTGACTATTTCAGCGCTGCGGGCACTTAATATTGGCAATATTACTAAAGGCTTATATTAGTAATTGTGCTTAGGTAAATAAGCACCTTATAATAGGTGCATTATTGACTTAAATAGCGCACGACTTTATGCCGAACCAACAACACCCAGATCAAAACTCCGTCAAAGATGACAGCCTTAATCAAAATGTTGATCAACAAGAAATAGCAAAGTTTGCCGCCTTGGCACAAAGTTGGTGGGATTTAAGCGGTGAATTTAAACCACTGCATTTAATGAACCCAACGCGCCTTAATTACATTAGTAGTGGCAGTGACGGTTTATTTGGCAAAGACGTACTTGATGTCGGTTGTGGCGGTGGTATTTTGAGTGAAAGCATGGCTAAACTCGGAGCCAATGTCTTGGGATTAGACATGGCGCAAGAATCGTTAAATGTCGCCACATTACACGCACTAGAAATGCAGGTAAAGAACATAGACTATCGCTGTATGACTGTCGAAGCGCTGGCGAGCGAGCGTCCACATTCTTTTGATGTGGTCACCTGCATGGAAATGCTAGAACACGTACCCGACCCGCAATCAATCGTTGCTGCTTGTGTCCGCTTAGTCAAACCCGGCGGTCAAATATTTTTCTCCACGTTAAATCGCACGCACAAGGCGTATTTGCTAGCGATTATCGGCGCAGAGCATGTGTTGCGCATTGTGCCAAAAGGTACCCATGATCACGCAAAATTTATACGCCCTAGTGAGTTAATACGCTTTGTTGATAATAGCGATGCCCGCTGCATTGACGCGATTGGCGTGCACTATAATCCGCTAACCGAACAGTTTAAAGTCAACGATGACTTGTCGGTAAATTACATTTTACATTGTCAGCCTAACGGACATTCTTAATGCTCCGTTATAAAGAGCAGTCTTATCGCGCCATATTATTTGATCTGGACGGCACCTTGCTCGATACTGCCGCAGACTTAGGTGCCGCCGTTAACAAAATGTTAGTTAATGACAACTTAGCGCCATTATCACAACAGGTAATATTTCATACCGCGTCACAAGGCGCTATAGCGCTAATAAAAGCGGGCTACGGTGATAATTGCGATATTGAGACATATCAGAACATGCGCACAACCTTTCTTGATAACTATCAAAATAACATTGCGGTGCACACCTGCTATTTTGACGGCGTGCAAGCGATGTTGGCCACGTTAGATGAGCTAAAAATCCCTTGGGGCATTGTCACTAACAAGCCCACCTTATATACAGAATTGTTATTGGCGCACTTCCCTGTACTTGCTAATTGCGCGGCTATTGTGTGTGGCGATACCTTAGCGGTACACAAACCCGACCCAGCGCCGCTCTTATTAGCAGCGACGCAGATGGGCATTAAAGCACAAGAGTTTGTTTATGTTGGCGACGCGCGCACAGACATGATTGCCTCAAACGCCGCCAACATGTTGAGCGTTGCGGCTAATTACGGTTACATTCCACCCAATGATCCTTGCATTGATTGGCCGAGCGCGATCATTATTGATCAGGCAAGCGATCTTTTAACGATCCTTAAAGCGCTTTAATCCCTTTTCTTTACGCATAAATTATGATTTGGCCTAATAAATAATCTGTTTTTAGTCCCTATTTACCTAGGTCAAATTTATGAAAAAAATAAAAAATAAACACGATTATAAATTGCATTTTTTGAGGGTGTATTGTTATTTAACCTTAAAATGATAGTCGCCACTAACCTAACGCCAAAATCACACTTTATCCACAGCTTATGCCTTGCAAAATCCTCTAATCCACACTATCTTGTATCACAGAATCTAGAACAACCTAGATGTTGTGTTTTTAAACAACAACAGACACTAGAGAGTAGGGATAACTTTTAGTGATCCAGATCACGTTATGTTATAACCGCTGTACTACTGTCTGCTTGTTATCACGTTTTGAATACACTATCTTACCGACAAAAAAATGATGGATAATAATAAATGAATGTAAATCTTCTCGTCACTAAACGCAGTGGAAAACAAGAACCGATCGACCTTGATAAAATTCATAAGGTGTTGGATTGGGCGGCCAAGGGTCTTGATAACGTTTCGGTATCTCAAGTAGAGATCAAAGCGCACATCCAGTTTTTCATGGGCATTAAAACAGAAGAAATTCATGAAACGATCATTAAGGCCGCCGCGGATCAAATATCTGAAGCCACGCCAGATTATCAATTTATGGCCGCGCGTTTAGCGATCTTCCATTTACGTAAAAAAGCATATGGCCAATTTGAGCCACCACATCTTTATGATCATACGGTTAAAATGTGTCAACAAAAACGCTACGACGCGCATTTGCTTAGCGATTATAGCCGTGAAGAATTCGAATTAATGAATGATGCGATTGATCATTGGCGCGATATGAACTTTAGCTACGCGGCAGTAAAACAGCTTGAAGGCAAATATTTGTTGCAAAACCGTAGCACTGGCGAGATTTTTGAAAGCGCACAGTTTCTATATATGTTGATTGCCGCCGCATTATTTTCAAAGTATCCAGCGGACACCCGCATGGACTACATTATCCGTTTTTATAACGCGGTATCTCTATTTAAAATTTCACTGCCAACGCCGATTATGGCGGGTGTGCGTACGCCAACGCGTCAATTTAGCTCGTGTGTATTGATTGAATGTGATGACAATCTCGATTCAATTAATGCGACGTCTAGTTCAATCGTTAAATACGTCAGTCAACGTGCGGGCATTGGTATTAATGCCGGTCGTATTCGCGCTATTGGTAGCCCCATTCGCGGCGGTGAAGCGAATCATACAGGTTGTATTCCATTTTATAAGCATTTTCAAACCGCGGTTAAAAGCTGTTCGCAAGGCGGCGTACGTGGCGGTGCAGCGACTTTATTCTATCCATTGTGGCATTTAGAAGTTGAATCGTTATTAGTGCTTAAAAACAACCGCGGTGTGGAAGAGAACCGCGTTCGTCATATGGATTATGGTGTTCAGTTTAATAAGACCATGTATCAACGTTTGATTAAAGGACAGAACATTACCCTTTTCTCGCCTAGTGATGTACCAGGTTTATATGATGCGTTCTTTGCCGACCAAGAGAAATTTGAAGAACTGTACGTTAAATACGAAAATGATGACTCTATTCGCAAGCAAACGATTAAAGCGGTTGATTTATTCTCGTTGTTCGCCCAAGAGCGTGCTAGCACCGGACGTATCTATTTACAAAACGTTGATCACTGTAATACACACGGCCCGTTTGATCCAAGTGTTGCGCCGATCAGACAATCAAACCTTTGTTTAGAAATTGCGTTGCCAACCAAACCATTGCAAGACTTAAACGATGAGAACGGTGAAATTGCACTATGTACCTTGTCGGCCTTTAACCTTGGCGTGATCAAGTCGCTAGACGAGTTAGAAGAATTGGCTGAATTAACGGTACGTGCCCT
>JABSRV010000306.1 GCA_013214905.1 Psychrobium sp.
CCATGAGCATAAATGGTTTTAATTTTTGATAAATGGCTATCTACTGCCGTGAGTAAACAATGTTCGATTGGTTGCGTAATTTCACCAACAATAGAAAGATTAGTATGCTGTAAAACATCATAAACTTCATTGATGCTACCTGAACTGGTATTTTCAATCGGTAATAAGCCAAACTCGGCCTGGCCCAATTCGACGGTTTTAATGATGCCATCGAAACTATCACAGCCAATTTCAATGATCTCTTCAACGCGACGAGAAAAATAACGATGACTTGCTAGGTAACTATAAGAGCCTTTGCCCCCCAGGAAAGCGACTCTGGTGGTAGGTGATTGATGTTGGCTGTTAATGCGTTCTTGTAACCAAGCCTGTTGGTTTAAAACAGAATCTTCAATAATGACGTGATATAACTTGGTGATGTAATGTGCGTCTAAGCCAAGTTTATGGCCGCGCTGAATAAGGTCGATGAGCAATTCTTCTTCGCGTTGTGTATCACGCACGTTTTTCACGCTATCGACTTTAGATTGCGCGACGCTAAGACTTAACGCTCGCCGCTCGCCTAATAGTTTCAGCAGTTGCTGATCTAAATTGGTAATTTTCTCTCGTACTTGTGACAGTACCACACCCTTACTCATCGTCATTCCTCATCAATAATGCTCTTTGGCTTAGAGCGTAAACATCTAGTGCTTTTTCATGTAGAGAGCAAACATTATGGTGTGAAGCTGGTGGTGTCAATCGATTTATTAGACTAAAAAGAACAAGTTTTTTGTTCATCATCAATGTGGTTATATTGTTGTTGAAATTAAACGGTATGCAATGAGTTTAACTGCTGAAGTATAGCCCTGAATAATATTGTAAACAGATAACAATTATTAACAAATATTTTGCCGCTTACGAATCAAATAGATAGCGTGACTCATTAGGGCTAGGTTAGTTATCTGGTTGTTTTTAATATGTTTAAAGTTATTTTTTGTAAGTTGGTATTATTCAATGTAATCGGCTATAACTAACTAGTAGTTTGTTCATGGTCGGTTAAGTAAAC
Organism: Psychrobium sp.; assembly: GCA_013214905.1. Taxonomy (GTDB): domain Bacteria; phylum Pseudomonadota; class Gammaproteobacteria; order Enterobacterales; family Psychrobiaceae; genus Psychrobium. The sequence goes on from JABSRV010000306.1 coordinate 1,040, forward strand.
GGATTTAGTGTCAATGAATTGAAATCTTTAATGTTGCTCTAACATACCCTGAATTTGTGTGCTTAGAAAAGTCTTTTCCAATGTTGATGATGCAGTTATACCAATTCTATTAATTATGTGGTCTTGTTGTGCGAAGCGAAAAATTAGCTAGGACAAGGCGCTCGATTGACTAATAGCTGGCTATTGGGATTGAGAGTAACGCTGTAATAGTTTATTTTAGCGAGCAGAAGTGATCAGCTAATTACTGGAATTGGTACCAATTAGAAGGAGCTATATATGGTTAAGTTTCTATTGTTTGTTTTGTTACTTGTTTGCGCCAATGTTCACGCGGTATCTTTGGACAATAGCGTATTTACCCTAAACGCACAGGAAATACATTTTAAAGTTGGTGAGATTACCGCCAAGCGACAGGTTGTTTTAAGGATCAAATCATTGGAAGCCGTGGCGCAATTGGCCAGTAAGAATAACATTGCACTATCTCAATTAACCCAAGAAAATCATACTATTCATATCTTTCTCGCCGACGGCTGGGCATTAAAGGGGTGTGTGTCTGCTATCTCGGTTGATGGCGAATCGGCAGTGATTGAGTCGGATCAGCTTTATATCTATCGCGAGCAATTAGTCGCTAGTCAATAGTCCGTTCCCCTAATCTAATCCCATAACAGTCATGGTAAGAAATTGCCATGGCTGTTATTATTTGCGCCTAACAAATGGCGGAATATTTACGCCATGGCAAAATATTTGAGGCAACGATGAAAATCAGTCAAAATTTCGATAGTGGCAACATTGAGTGCTTGAGCATAGGTAAAGATGGCAACATTGAGTTGGCTATTAGAAGAGACAGTAATTCTGACTTTATGCAATGGTTCCATTACCGTTTAACCGGCGCTAAAGGTGTCGAATGTAACATGATTATTACCAATGCAAACGATTGTGCTTATGTAGAAGGTTGGCCTGATTATCAAGCGGTTGCGTCATATGATCGTCAGACGTGGTTTCGAGTAGATACCCATTACGACGGTGAAAAATTAACGATAGCCCATACACCAGAGTGTGACAGTGTGTACTACGCGTATTTCACGCCTTATTCGATGGAGCGTCATCATGATCTCATTGCTAACGCACAATTAAGCGAATTAGTTGAATATATTCATCTTGGCTCTACATTAGATGGTCAAGACATGGATTTGTTGAAAATTGGTGAAGAAGGCGAAGGCAAGAAAGTCTGTTGGCTGATTGCAAGGCAGCATCCAGGTGAAACGATGGCACAATGGTGTCTAGAAGGAATGTTAGATTCTCTATTGGATCCAGAAGACCCAATTTCACGAGAGTTGTTAAATAAAGCGGTGTTTTATGTAGTGCCTAATATGAACCCTGATGGTAGTCGTCGTGGTAACTTACGCACTAATGCCGCTGGTGCAAACTTAAATAGAGAGTGGCAAACGCCATCGATGGAACATAGCCCTGAAGTTTATTTGGTGCGCCAGAAAATGGAACAAACAGGGATGGATTTCTGCCTTGATGTACATGGTGATGAAGCCTTAGCTTATAACTTCATTGCGGGCTCTGAAGGCATTGAAAGTTGGAATGATGCACGTCAAGCGCAATTAGATTTTTACCAACAGGCTTTAGTTAACGCAAGTCCGGACTTTCAAACTAAAATTGGCTACGATCAAGAAGAGCCCGGTAAAGCGCTAATGACTGTAGGTACTAATTATTTAGCACATGCGTTTGGTGCCTTAGTGATGACGCTCGAAATGCCATTTAAAGACACTGAGCAAACACCTGACGAATACGTTGGCTGGTCAGCGCCGCGTTCATACAAATTAGGTCAAGCATGTTTAAATGCACTACATCAAACAATGCTAAAAATATAACAAAGACCTAAATCATAAAAAAACGACGTAACTCACGTCGTTTTTTTTTGGCTGGAGTAACGCTTTTTACATGATGATCAAAAATAACGGAAATGTTTAATTTTTACACGAATATATTTTATTTCCCCCAATCATTAAAAGTATAAATTATAGACAGTTATCAATAAGCTGTGGATAAAGTGTGGGCATCTCTGAATAGTTTTGTACTACTTTAGTGCTGCTCCATTTTTTTGTTCAAATTAAGATAAAAAAAACAGTAAAAAAATTTTATCCACAGGGCTTTTTATTGCTTTAAAAACAGGTAATTAGGTTGGTAGTTAAGTGGTTCTCCACAGGGTTACTCCTTTACTCTTTTGTTCGTATTGATATTAAGCGCCACATTAACTACGATAACATTAATACAAATTAACTTTGTGACGAGAATATCCTTAAAAATTAAAAACAAAAGGCGAGCAAGCTGATGTTTTTTAATTTTGAAGGATATTCTGCTTTAAGCCTGTCGTAGTGAAGGCACTAAATCACTTACTTAAAGCTGGGGGATTATTACACTACCCCCTAAAGTCACGCGATTGATCATCTTTAAATAAACGTTTTAAAAACCATCAATTTGTTGTTGTTTATCTGAGTTTCCAGAAAGTATCCATGGACGGAACAGCAAATTGAGAAAGGACCTTACTCATGAAAAAAATTGTAATCTCGAAGAACGCTCAAGTATCAAATTTGATTGGAGACATTAATTTTTCCAAATCTAGCGACTTGAATTCTCAGGAGGGATTAGCTAATGGCGATATTATTCCTGCGGGCGGCGAATTATTTTTGGCTGACAACAGCCAAGTTACTCTTTTTTACGTCGATGGTTCTCAAGAAACAATTTTTTATGATGATGAAGATCAACCAGCTCAGATTAAATCGTCTAACAATGCATTCGAGGAAGACTTATCAGACAAAGATTTAGAGCAAGCACTTGCGATTATCGATGAGGTGGCAGA
>JABSRV010000307.1 GCA_013214905.1 Psychrobium sp.
CAATTTAGCGATTTACCGATCATCTTCCTCACCGCTCGCGCACAAGAGATTGATCGCGTTGTTGGGCTAGAAATTGGCGCGGATGATTACGTCACCAAGCCTTTTAGCCCAAGGGAAGTCTCCGCGCGAGTCAAAGTCATCCTCAAGCGGATGCTGCGCCAAAAAGACATCAATGGCTCGCCTGAAAATATTAGCACATTGCAATTAACCAGCTCTGGTTGTGACTATCAATATCAGCAGCACTCACTTGGCTTAACGTCACTCGAATTTAAATTGCTAGCGCATTTAGTGAGTCATCCAGACAATGTATTTAGTCGCGATCAATTATTAACGGCCTGTGGTCAAGCAAACGATGCGGGTTATGAGCGCAATATCGACAGCCACATAAAAAGCATTCGCCATAAGGCGCGTCTTTGCCATCCTGATTTAGACATCATTAAAACTCATCGCGGTTTTGGTTATAGCCATCCGTCAAAGGTTATCTCTTGAAGCTCAATCGTTGGCCTAGAATACCACTGGGCGTTCGAGTATTTCTGCTTTACGTTTTTTTTGTCGGCTTTTGCGGCTACATTGTCATGCACACAATCACCTCAGAAATAAAACCCGGCGTGCGTCAATCTACCGAAGAAACATTAGTAGATATGGCAAATCTAATCGCCACATTGGTAGCGACTGACGTACATAACAACGTGCTTGGTGACAGTCAATATCCGGCTTTGCTAGCCCGTTTCCAGCAATTGCGCCCGCAAGCAAAAATATGGGGCTTAAACAAAAATAATACCAACCAACGTATTTATATCACCAACAAACGCGGCATGGTGATTTTAGATAGCAGTGGCCAAGAACTCGGCGCCGACTTTTCACAGTGGAACGATGTCTATCTTACCTTACGCGGCCAATATGGCGCGCGTTCGACTATGTCCGATCCCAATAATGAATTATCAACCGTAATGCACGTAGCGGCGCCTATCATGTTCAACAATGACATTATCGGCGTGGTCACCGTGGCCAAAGCCAACAGCAATATGCAGCCATTTATAGAGCGCTCACAACAACGCTTAATCAAATGGTCAATAATCTTCGTCATATTAGCGATTTCCATTGGCGCGCTGCTCGCCTGGCGTATTACCCAAGCACTAAGCCGCCTAAGTCATTATGCTGAACAAGTTATTCGTGGCGATAAGATCCCTGCGCCAAGGTTTAGAATATTCTATGAATTTGGCGAACTGGCACTCGTATTAGAACGCATGCGCCAGCAGTTAGAAGGTAAAAACTATGCGGAGCGTTATGTGCAAACCCTCACGCACGAGCTAAAAAGTCCCTTGGCGGCTATTAAAGGTGCCAGTGAAATATTACAAAGTGAACTGAGTGATCACGACAAATATAAATTTTTAAACAACATCGAAAATCAGAGTGAGCGATTACAGTTAATTATTGATCGCATGCTAACGTTATCTATTGTAGAGCAGCAACAAACATTGCAACAGCCCGAAAATATCAGCCTTAGCTTCATTATTAACGACGTTGAGTCAGCGCTATCAGCGCGGATAAAACAAAAGAATATCAGATTTTTGACGACACTTATTGAGAGTGACACGGTGCTCGCGGATCGTTTTTTATTGCAACAGGCGCTATTTAATTTGACCGAGAATGCGCTAGACTTTACCAGCCATGGCGCTGCAGTTAGTATCATCTGCCGCCAAACGCACAGTGGCATATGCTTAGAAGTCATTAACGAAGGCATGTTAATTCCCGATTACGCCCTACCTCGGCTATGCGAGCGTTTTTATTCACTGCCTCGTCCAGACTCTGGCCTTAAAAGCACCGGCTTAGGGCTAAATTTTGTGGTCGAAATTGCCCAGCTTCATCACGCCCAGTTTAAGATAGCTAATACACAGAGCGGTGTTTGTGCGTCCTTGTCTTTTAAGACCCAGCCAAAAGCAACGAAAAACCATCTAAAAAACATCTGAAATCCATCTAAATTACACACTGTTACGTCATATTGAACACACCAATATGACAGGATTTAACAAGATGAAAAACTATTTAAGAAACAAGCTTATCGCCATCGGCGTCTTAACGGTAGTGCTATTAATTGGGCTAATGATGATTGATGACTTGGTGTCAGAACGCCAATATTTACAACGTGAAGTGCAGCAAGAAATAGGACAATCCAGCACCACTGCACAGCAAATTCTTGGACCAATTATCGTCGCAAAATTTAAAAAAATAGTACCAACCACCGGCGTTAACAATGACGGCGAAAAGATTATTTTGCCAGCCAAAGAGGTATTTTTTAGCAGAGTGCTATTACCTGACAGTTATCATTTTGACAGTGAATTAAGCAGCAATTTTCGCCATCGTGGCATTTATAAAGCGTTGTTGTATCAATCAACAAATCATATCAAGGGCGTATTTACGGTGCCGCAACATTGGTGGCAGCAACCTGATGTTTCAATAACAAATCTGTCGATGATTATTGCCATTAGTGACGTACGCGGCATTACTGGCGCGCTAAATATCAACCTCAATGGCAAGTCGGTCGGCTTAGAGCCAGGCACAGGCTTAAGCAAATTAGGCAACGGCATTCATGTGCCACTTAATAAGCAATGGCTATCAGAACAAACTAGCGTAAATTTTAATTTATCACTAAATTTACAAGGCATGGAAAGTTTGTCCATTGTGCCCGTTGGCAGGAAAAGTGACATTAACATGGCGGCGGATTGGCCTCACCCGAGTTTTAATGGTAATTTTTTACCGCAATATTCTAACGTACGAGACGATGGTTTTAACGCGTCATGGCAAACCAGCTTCTTTTCCTCAAACATGCAAGAACTAATGAATCAATGCATCGAACGTAATCATTGCCAAAACGCCAACGAGGCAACCGTGGGCGTTGACTTAATTGACCCCGTTGACCAATATTTAAAAACCGATCGCGCGATAAAATACGCTGAACTGTTCATTTTACTCACCCTAATCGGTTTTATGCTATTCGAAATTTTTCAGCGTTTATCAGTACATCCGGTGCAATATGCATTAGTTGGCATTGCCTTGGCAGTTTTTTATCTGTTGTTATTGTCGTTATCAGAGCATATAGCGTTTAATACCGCCTATATTATTTCCAGCGTTTGCTGCACCGCTATTATTTCGATTTATATGTCAGGATTTCTCGGAAAAATAAGGCATGCATTTATCTTTGGCGGCGCGTTGTTACTGCTCTATCTAATCCTATTTGGATTATTGCAAGCACAAGATTATGCATTATTGATGGGATCTGTCTTTATCTTCGCCGTATTGAGCGCGGTCATGATATTCACTCGACATGTAAATTGGTATCAACTGGGACAAAGCAACAATAAAAACTAATAACTAAAAACTAAGCCGATTCAATGCCAGCGCATTTAAATTCTGTGCTGGCAACTCACGGTTAAACCACACAATACTATTTACACTAAATAACTGATTTACCCAATAAGCATCATCGAGCGGGTTAAAATAGTGCTATGCTGCGCCTTACAAAAAGCACTATTCAAAGCACTATTGTATGCATAAATAAGTGCTCCGAGCATTAACAATCTAGGTGACAAATGAAGCATTTAATTAACGCAAAAAATCAAGGCACGCCACTCATCGTTTTAGACAAAACAGAGTTTAGTCATTGGTTAAACGAGCAGCCAGCACAAGTCAAAAACTGGTTGATGCAAACCAGCTATAGCGGCGAAGGTTTGTCACTCATTCCAACAACCACCGGCGAACTCGCACAAGCGATATTTGTGGTTAAAGATCTGGCGCATTACTTTTCATGTGGTGATCTCATTAAGTCCTTGCCTGTCACCCAATACAATCTTGTTTGTGCACCTAAATTTGAAGAAGCTATTTGCTT
>JABSRV010000308.1 GCA_013214905.1 Psychrobium sp.
TGCCAGTGGCATAAGGAAGTCAGCTAAAGCAGTGATGTAGGTACTCAGTTTTTGTCTGGAACTGAAAACCTGCACTGCAATTCCAATGATTTTTGGTATATGAGATAGCACAATCAATGATTTACTTTTGGGGTAAGGGCGATTAAAGTTGCCAGATCTTTGTTTAAACAGTCATTGGCAGGGCATAAGCCTGCGATTGACGAACAATATATTCACTAAATATCAACAATAATAAAATGGGTTTAACAGAATGAAATTCAATAAACTGGCTGTGCCGTCATTGATGATGGCTGGTGTGGTGATGTTAGGGGCTTGTAACCTAACGGAACAAACTGTGCCAACAGCAAAGCAATCAACAAATCTTACGATTAGCGATTATCAGCGCGCAGAGCAATTATTACGGAAATCGACTGGAAAATTGGTTTTTGGCACGGTGAAAAATTCAAAGTGGTTGGACAATGATCGCTTAACATACCGCACCTCGGTGGTTGGTGGTTATAAGTTTGTATTGGCGGATGCTGCAAAGCGTGAAAAAACCGCAGCGTTTGATCACGCTAAAATTGCAGCTGCGTTATCGGATGATACGGTAACTTACAGCGCTTTAGATTTACCGTTTCGCTCATTTTCGTTTAATGAGCAATATTCTGCGATTAAATTTAGCGTTAAAAAGCAGGCGTATTCTTGTGTGTTAAGCAGCGCTACTTGTGAAAAAGTAGCGGCCAAGAAAAAATTCCGTGGTCAGGTTGTTTCACCTGATGGCACTAAAGCGGTGTTTATTCGCGAGCATAATTTATGGCTGCGCGATACCACAACCAATAAAGAGCTTGCGCTAACCAATGATGGTAAAGCTGATTATGGTTATGGCACTAATAACGCTGGTTGGTTACGTTCTTCAACTCCTGTTTTATTGTGGTCACCAGATTCACAAAAAATAGCGACCTTTCAACATGATTCGCGTCAGGTTAAATCGATGCATTTGGTGTCTACTAACGTTGGACACCCGACGTTAGACAGTTGGAAATATCCTCTGCCGGGTGACAAACATATATTTATGATGGAACGTTTGGTTATTGACGTCGCCAGTAAAAAAATCACACGTTTTGACATGGCGCCAGATCCACAGCGCTCAACGGTGACCGATCATGTTTATAGCCGTGGCAAGATGTTAGATGTGCAATGGAATGATAGAAGCGATTCACTGGCATTTGTTTCGGTAAGTAGAAATTATCAACACGTTGAGTTGCGCGTGGCGGATCCAAAAACGGGCGATGTCGTTTCTATCATGGATGAAACTGTCAAAAGTTTTTTCGAGTCGGGTAAGGGAAAAGCCAATTGGCAGTATCTGCCACAATCAAACGAAGTGATTTGGTTTTCACAACGTGATGATTGGGGACATTTGTATCTTTATGATTTAAGCTCAGGCAAGTTAAAGCAGCAAATTACCCACGGCGATTGGAATGTATTGCAAGTACGTCACATAGATAAAGACAACCGAGTGATCTATTTCACCGGTGCAGGTCGCGAAGAGGGTGACCCTTATTTTAAGTATTTTTACAGTGTTAACTTTGACGGCTCAGCGTTAACCTTGTTAACGCCTGAAATGGCGAGTCATCAGGTTGTGATGAATGAGGCGGGTTCACGTTTTGTTGATCTATTTTCAACGCCTTCACACCCTGAGCAATCACTTATCCGTAATGTCGACGGCAAGATTGCCGTGGTACTTGAAAAATCAGATATTACACAACTTAAAGCGACTCACTGGCGCGCGCCTGAATCGTTTATTGTTAAAGATCGTAACGGTCAACATGATATTTACGGCTTGATGTACAAACCGTCTAATTTTGATGCGAACAAGTCTTATCCGGTGGTTAATTATCTTTACCCTGGCCCACAGACCGGCAGTATTGGTCGTCGTACATTCTCAGCTTCTCGCGGTGACAAGCAAGCCATTGCCGAGCTAGGGTTCATTCAGATAGAGATTGACGCATTAGGCACACCAAAGCGATCAAACAGTTTCCATGATTTTAATCACGGGAACATGGGCGATAGCGGCGTGCCTGATCAAATGGCCGCCATTAAGCAGTTAGGTGCTAAATATTCATGGATTGATTTAGATCGCGTTGGTATTTGGGGACATTCTGGTGGTGGTTTTGCATCGACCAATGCCATCTTAAAATACCCTGACTTTTATAAGGTTGCGGTATCAGGTGCCGGTAATCATGATAACCGTAACTATGCCAGTCCTTGGGGCGATAAGTGGCAAGGGCTAGTGGTTAATAACAAAGATGGTAGCAGCAATTATGATAACCAAGCCAACCAGTTAGTGGTTGATGGACTCAAAGGGAAGTTATTGTTGGCGCACGGCACATTAGACGATAATGTTCCGCCATTTAACACCCTCATTGTGGTTAATGCGTTAATTAAAGCCAACAAAGATTTTGACTTATTAATGTTACCTAATCGTCGTCATGGCTTTTCACGTGAACCCTATATGATGCGTAAACGTTGGGATTATTTTGTTAAGCATTTAATGGGTAAAACACCCCCGAAAGAATTTAAATTTGGTCAATTAGACAAATAATATTAACCAGAAATTAAAACGGCGCTGCTTGTTTTTAAACAACCAGCGCCTTTTTTTATGAGACAACGAAGAGACATTTATGGCGTTATTTAAAGAGCAATTACTTGAGATGGTCACCACGGGTTTGAATGATTTACAAGCGGCGCAAGAAAGTGGCAAGGTGCCAGCCAATCCATTACACGAAAATCATTTCTTTGGCGCTTGGGTGACCACTGCATTAAAGACTAAACGTTTTGATAGCATTTTGGTGAGTATATTAAAAGGTTGGCAACAACAAGCTAGAACCTTAGGGGTTGCCGCCAATTTAAAACAGCAATTCATCGATCTAAAAAGTACTTATCAGCATATAGCCACATTTGAGCATCGCATTAATACCGACTTGCTCAATTTGTTATGTGAGAAACTAGCGGCGTTAACGTGGCAAATAACCACTGACGTGTCGGTCACTAAAAAGCTCAGTGTTAAAAGTGGCGGCTTGTCATCATTAGTGATAGCGGCTGAGCAATTTGAAAATGGTTATAACGAGCAAGGTGAACTTAAGGTTAAACTTAGCTGTTATGTGCGCGGTGATACCAGTCAGTTTATTACTGTTGCAGCTTCGTTAGGTATTTTGTTATTTAAAATGACCAGCTACAAATCGAAGGTGAAATTTCATGGTGAGTATATTATTCAAGTTAATAACAACTTAGCAGAACTTCCTGAAATTCCAGATGTGTAAAAATCGATCTACACCAATAGTTTGATATCCAGTTGTTGCATTTATGTTGTAAGTCTGTACGCTACGCGCTTTGTTCGATTAGCGTCCCGATTTGGATATTTTTTAATGGGTAAGTGTTTTTCTATCGTTGTTGTCATTGCAGGCCTGTTGAGTGTTAATAAGGCTTATGCGGATGAATTTGAATTTATCTGGAATCCTTATTGTCCATATACTTGTGATGCGCAGCTTGAAGACGGTAAAAAAGGGATTGCGATAGATATTCTCGATGCGATATTCGAACAGTCGCACCATACAGTGCGCTATCGTCGTATAGATAACTGGCTACGTGCTAAATTGCTAGTCAGCAAAGGTGAGGGCGACGGCATGGCTTTTTCGTTCTACCCTGTCGATGTCGAAGACTTTTTTATTGTACCGTCACAAGCTATGATAGTAGTGGGTGACGATGCCTATATTTCACAATCTAAACATGCAATCCTATGTTATAATGCACCAGGAATCCACACAGTTTCATTTTAAAGTTTATTTTTTTCATATTCCATCATAATACGTATCATCGTTGTAAAAAGAAGTATTAATGGCCGCCGT
>JABSRV010000309.1 GCA_013214905.1 Psychrobium sp.
CATTTTGAGCGTCGCTTGCGACGACCTTTGGTGAAATACACGGATGTATTTCATAATAAAACTGCAGTTTCAAGGATGACGGGTATAGGTTTTTATTTTCCCTACGTCACTATATTAATAAACAGACTAATCTAGTGCTTCTAATGCTAATTTAATTTGCTGTAACTTCGGGCGTAACTTTGTTGCGTTGTCAGGGCCTATACGTAACATGAATTTTTGTGCCGCTGGCAATCGCTCTAAATTCTCGTCAGAAAATTTATACATCGCAGACGGCGCTATTAGTTTGATCGGTTCTCTAACAACAGGCGCATCCAAAAGCGTTTGAATTGCTTGAATAAAAACAGGACTGAAACTGCCTTTCTCATAACCTAGTTCCATATACGCTTCGTCAATTAATGGCATCATTTGCTGATAATGTTCAAATGCTAATTCAATATTAAACGAATTGATAATGGCGACATAAACATCATATCTTTTATAACTCGCTTCATCTAAATACATGTATTGGGCCACTTCACGCACTGTAAATTTCGCTGGTGGGCGTTGCAAGGGGGTAAATTTAGCGGCTAAATCACCACGAGCAAGGTTATCAACGAAAGTAACAAAGTTTCTCATCATATCCTTGGTTAGCAACAATTTTGTGTAATTTGGTAGCCAAGACAATGATTTACTTTTCTCTAGTATCAAGCTGTCTGATTGATCCAACGTTGGCAATGCCGGCGGCAGCTCCTTGGGAGGCTCTACTACAATGGGTTGGTCAACTGATGGCTGCACAGTGGCTACTGTCTCTTTTGTTACGGGCGTTATTGTGTCTTCTGCATTAAGGAGCTTTTCTTGTATCGGCTGTACAATGGGAGGAGATGATTCAAGCTCAGTCACCGGATCTGGTACGGGCGCGCTAACACGCGTTTGCGTATTATCATTGTTATAAATAACAACCCCCGCAACAACGGCGAATAAAGTGCAGGCTAAGGTGGCATAAATGGCCATTGAACGTTTTGTTTTATCTTGCGGTAAGTCTGGCGATGTTGGCGCGTTTGTTTGCATGGTACATCCTCAATATTTAAGCTTGGCTATAGTGACTTTTATCACCTAACCAACGTTTTACAATTGGCTCTACCCATTGTGGGTATTGAGTCATTAGTTGGTGGGCTAACTGTGTAACTTGTGGGATCAGCTGTTGATCTCGCACTAAATCAGCGATTTTCAAATCGGCTAACCCCGTTTGCTTGGTCCCTAATACTTCCCCTGGACCACGTATTTCCAAATCTTTTTGCGCGATAACAAAGCCATCGTTAGTTTTACGCAATACACCTAATCGTTTATTCGCTGTGTATGACAATGGGCTGTGATATAACAAAACACAATGGCTTTCCACACTGCCTCGGCCAACGCGACCACGTAATTGATGTAGTTGTGCCAAACCTAAACGTTCCGGGTTTTCAATAATCATTAAGCTAGCGTTAGGCACATCAACGCCGACTTCAATGACCGTTGTTGCGACAAGCAAGTGAATTTCACCTTGCTTAAATTGCTGCATTACCGCTTGTTTTTCTTTGGATTTCATTCGACCATGCACCAAGCCTATCTTTAAATCACTTAACGATAGCTGAAGCTGCTCAAACGTATTTTCGGCTGCCTGACATTGCAATACTTCAGACTCTTCAATCAGTGTGCAAACCCAATAACTTTGCCGGCCATTAAGACAGGCTTGCTTGACTCGTTCAATCACGTCATCACGACGTGTATCACTGATCGCTACGGTTGCTACTGGTGTGCGTCCTGGTGGCAATTCGTCAATAATCGAGGTGTCTAAATCCGCATAAGCGGTCATGGCAAGCGTACGTGGAATTGGCGTGGCAGTCATGATCAGTTGGTGTGGATAAAACTGCCCCTGACTGCCTTTTTCACGTAATGCCAAACGCTGGTGCACGCCAAAACGATGTTGCTCATCGATAATCACCAATACCAAATTATGGTAATGAACGTCTTGTTGAAAAACAGCGTGGGTGCCGATAATCATTTGCACCTCACCACTTTGTAACTCAAGTAGTCTTTGTTCGCGCTTTTTACCCTTAAGCTTGCCCGCTAACCAGCCGACCTTAATGCCAAGCGGTGTTAACCATTGCTCGAAAGTTAGTGTGTGCTGTTCGGCCAATAGTTCCGTCGGCGCCATTAAAACAACTTGCTGCCCTTGTGCTAAAGCGCCTAAGGAGGCAATCGCCGCGACTAGTGTTTTACCTGAACCGACATCACCTTGCACCAAACGCATCATGGGTTTATGGCTGTCCATGTCTTGTTTTATCTCGCCAATAACGCGTTGCTGCGCTTTGGTTGGCGTGAATGGCAGACTAGCGAGTAGTTTACTTTCAAACTCGTTGCATGGGTTAACATGACTAGCACGGTATTGTTGGGTGGTCGCACGAGCTTGCAGCATGGATAGATTGTGAGCCAATAGCTCTTCTATCACCAAGCGTTGTTGCATTGGATGCTGACCTTCGGTCAATAACTCAATATCTGCCTCTGGCGGTGGTTGGTGGATATATAATAAGGCTTCGGTGAGCGATACCTGATTAGGATATAGCGCCGCAGGTAGTAAATCAGTAATTTGATACTTTCGTAAGTATTCAACAGCCTGAGTGGCTAGTGAGCGAAAAGTAATTTGCTTTAAGCCTTCGGTTGTCGGGTATACAGGGGTCAGTGTTTCTGAGAAATTCACACTTTCATAATCGCTCACCAGTTTGTATTCTGGATGGATAATTTCTAGGCCGCGATTGCCCATTTTAAATTCGCCGAAACAACGGATTTTTCGTCCCGGTTGCATCGTGTTTTTTTGACTGGCGCTAAAGTGGAAGAATAATAGTGTGGCACGACCAAAGTCATCGCTGACCTGACAAACCAGCATATTACGACGACCTTGGGTTATTTCACTGCTATCGATGGTTGCAACGAAACTAACATGATCGCCCGCTCTAATTTGATTGAGGCTATATAATTTGGTGCGATCTTCATAACGACTCGGTAAATGAAATAACAAATCTTCGACATTATTGAGCCCGAGTTTGCTAAGTCGTTCCGCCATTTTGTTACCGACGCCTTTTAGATCGGTCAATGGAGATGTCAGCATGCTGGTACGTGGCGTCATGGCTGGTTCTTAGTGGCAACAAGGAAAGTCTTCATTTCAACATTTAATGAAATAAAGTCAATAGCCTTAAACAAAGAAAGCCAGCATAACCAAATAGTTTGGATATGCCGGCTTTATATTTTCTAGTATTAGGCCCTTAAAGCACCATCACACCGTCCATTTCAACTTGGCTGCCCTTTGGCAATGCGCGAACACCTAATGCCGCACGTGCCGGGTAAGGTTGCTCAAAATAGGTCGCCATCACTTCATTAACCGTCGCAAAGTTACTTAAGTCGGTCATGAAAATGTTCAGTTTAACGATGTCTTGCAAATCGCCGCCAGCTGCTTGGCAAACCGCTTTCATGTTCTCAAACACTTGCACGACTTGTTCTTTAAAGTCTTCGCTAACCATTTGCATGGTGGCTGGGACAAGAGGGATTTGCCCTGAAAGATAAACCGTATTGTCGACTTTAACCGCTTGGCTATATGTGCCAATTGCTTGTGGCGCTTTTTCTGTTGCAATGATTTCTTTGTTAGCCATATTTATTCTCTATTTAATGTTTATAACTATTCAGCGTCTTGCCATTTGTCACCATTTTGGTGTCGAAAGTGCTCATTTATGCATATAAACTCCGCGCTTTATGAACTACATCCGTATAGTTCACCAGCATAGCTGGCCAACTAACGTTGTTCAAAAGAGT
>JABSRV010000031.1 GCA_013214905.1 Psychrobium sp.
AACGCAAGTATTAATATATGTGACAGAGCGCTCTCAATTACCTGTATTTAATAAGGTCTATAGCGAATATTTTAAAACGCCCTTCCCAAATAGAGCAGCGATGATTGTCGCAGGTTTAGCTCGTGAAGAGATGCTGTGTGAGGTTGTTGCGTATGCAGCGGTACCTTAATTTAGTCATCACTTAACGCATAAAATTTAAAGTCAGCCTTGTGCTGGCTTTTTTGGTCGAAAAACAGGAGCGAGTATGCGCCAGTTAATTTTTTCACTCATCCCTTTGTTTCTCAGCTGCTTTATATTATTACTGGGCAATGGCTTAATTAATGTATTGATCCCCGTGAGAATGGGGCTAGAAGGAACCTCGTCCGATACGATTGGCTTGGTATTGTCACTCTATTTTGTTGGCTTGCTTGTAGGCGCAATTTATAGCATAAGATTAGTCAAACAGGCAGGGCATGTCAGAATGTTCGCCGGCTGTGTTGCGCTGGCTGCAATCAGTATACTGGCCTGTACATTTTTAAATGATACCGTGGCCTATGGCATGATGCGCATCGTGTTAGGGTTTTGCAATGCCTGTGCATTTTCAGCGATGGAAGGTTGGCTTAGTGGCAGCTCTACCAAGCAAACACGGGGTAAGGTATTGGCCATTTATAACGCGGTGGTATTAAGCGGTTTGTTTGGCGGCCAATTTTTTATGAACGTAACACCACCGTTAGATAACACATTATTTGTAATCGCTGGTATGTTGTTTTGCGGTGCTTTAATACCGATTGTGTTGAGTCGCCACCCAGGGCCTGTAGTCGATAATGTGCAAATCATGTCTATTAAAACCATATTTAATCGCTCCCCATTGGGCATTATTTGCTGTTTGGTGTCTGGCATTATCTATTCGGCATTATTTAATTTACTGCCTGTTTTTGCTAAGGCCCATGCTATCACCGATTTTTCGTTATCAATGTATATGGGCGCAGCCATTTTTGGCGCCTTTATTTTACAATTTCCAGTGGGTTATTTATCTGACAAATTTGATCGCCGAACTGTGCTGCTTATATTGTTGGTTGTGTCTGGAGTTGCTGATTTTTTAGTTATATTTTTCGCAGCAAGTCAGTCAACGATTCTGCTTTATGTCGCCACAGGGCTAACCGCTGGCATTATTGCTTGCACCTATCCCATGAGTATTTCCGAGACCTTTGATAAATTAAAACAACAAGAAATGGTGTCTGCCATGGGATGCTTAATGTTGGCGTTCGCCATTGGCGGCATTATTGGACCCTATACCGCTTCGCTATTGATGGCGTGGTTTGGGCACAATATGCTGTTTTATTTCATTGCGCTAATTCAAGGGGCATTGGGCATCTTTGTGATGATAAGAATGAGTATTCGTCAGGCATTGCCTGTGGACGAACAAGAACAGTTTGTTATGCAAGGCAGTGCGATATCTAGTGTGAGTGATTTGGATCCAAGAACTTAGACCTATTATCTTAGAACGTCCAACGTTTGAGCCCGCAATGAATGAATTCCATAGATTTCAGGCTTTGAGTGACGCCCATTACCATATTTTTCAACAAGCATTAATAGAGTAATGATTAGTTTAACTTACTCTAAGATAAGCCTTTCTTATTGGCCTTTCTTAATACGTTCAATTAAGATTGGTAATAAATTTATCGTATAACATTCAGTTGGTTAACTCGGTGTTACTAGTCTGTATAAGATTACCTTATGGCTTGATTAACTTAATTCATTTCACGTATCCGTCTACACTTATTACTATCAATGACGTAAAAAACAGCAATGAAAAATAATAAAAACTTATTCAGACAATATTTTCACGTGGAGAAGCGACATCATGAAATTACGAACTAGCCTTGTTTTATTAGCCGCCTTAGCAGCACCAACCATGGCACATGCAGATAACAAGTTATTCAATTGGTATGGAAGTATTCGTGTTCAATTAGAAGATACCAATAAAGACAATATTGAATACAAAGATAATTATTCACGCCTTGGTGCTTATGGCAGTAAGGAAATCGCTGATGGGCTAAAAGCAACCTACAATTTTGAATTTCGATTGTTCACCGACGATGGTTCATTTGCCGGTAATGACGGTCGTGCACGATTAGCCAATGTTGGTCTTGAAGGTGACTTTGGCTCGTTATTGATTGGTAAACAGTATTCACCGCATTGGAATTTTACCGACAATGCTATCGACGTCTTCTCTGATATCGATGATTCGGCAGGTTGTACAAACGAAGCATCGGGTGTTATCTGTCATACCCATCGTTATGGGCTTTACGCTAAAGATGCGGCGGGCAATGGGCATTACATTGAATACCTACGACCAGATCGTGCAGTAACCTACATGACGCCTAATCTGAAAGGCTTTCAAGTGGCATTTATGGCGGTGACAAACAATGGTGATGTGAAATCTGACGCCGCTGGTGAAGATGCTGAGGCGCTTGTTGGTTATAACATCGCGGCAAAATATAAAATCGGTGACGTGACTATTTCTGCATCGCGCTATGATCTAACGGGCATGGTTGGCGATAACAAAGTGGATTCGGTTCAGGTTGCCTACAACCATGACAAACTAAGCCTAGCTGCACGTTATCAAGATTCTAGCGATTTGCGTTTTTATGAAGGGTTAGCCGCTGGTGGTGAAACAGTAGATGAAAAAATTGCTGAGGTATATGCGGGTTACAAAGTGGGAAAAATGCAATATCAAGTGACCTATGCTGATATTTCAATGGACTCACCAAGTGGTTTAACTGTAGATACTAATCAAATGATATTTGACGTTATTTATGAGCACAAAGCGGGTAGTTTTTATATCCAGTACAGCGCATGGGGCGATGAAGCCGAACAGGTTTATAAGGCGGCAGACAAACTATTGGTTGGTTACAAATTTAACTTTTAATCGTTAACAATAAAAAGGTGAGCCAATATTGGATCACCTTTTTTTATGGCTTTTTATCATCGCTGTTGGTCTCGACCACCTCGGTGATGACCTTTTCGAAGAGCTTCACACGACCACTTTTAACCAACGATTGGCGCAAAATATATTCTATTTGCGCGTTAGCGCTACGCAATTCATCATCTGCCCAGCGCTGAATGGCCAGTAATATGTCTTCGTTAATTCTTAACGGATAGGCTTTCTTTTTCGCCATGACTATCTTCTCTATTAGCTGTTTAATAGCCGGTTATGACAAACCAGCGATATACCCAATGGGGTTAAATGGTATTAATTGTATAGTGAGCCGGTATTAATAACAGGTTGGGTATTATTGTCTGAACACAATACTACCAACAAGTTACTCACCATAGCGGCTTTGCGTTCTTCGTCTAGTTCAACGATGTTCTTTTCACTCAGACGATTAAGCGCCATTTCAACCATGCCTACAGCACCTTCAACAATGCGTTCACGCGCCGAAATAATCGCCGCCGCTTGTTGACGTTGCAACATCGCACTAGCGATTTCTGGCGCGTAAGCTAGGTGGCTTATACGTGCTTCAATCACATTAACGCCGGCTTTAGATAAGCGTGATTGTATTTCTTTTTGCAGCGCATCGGCCACGACATTTGCGTGTGAGCGTAAAGATACTTGATCGTCGCCATCGTGTTGATCATACGGATAATTGGCGGCTAAATTACGCAGCGCCGCTTCAGACTGGATGTGCACAAAACTTTCATACTCGTCAACTTCAAATACAGCTTCGGCACTATTAACCACTTCCCATACCACAACCGAGGCAATTTGAATTGGGTTACCCAACTGATCGTTAACCTTTAGCGTATCACTCTCAAAGTTGCGCACACGTAATGATATTTTTTGTTTTATAAGTAACGGGTTTGCCCAACGCAGGCCCGTAGTGGTATCGGTACCAATGTATTTACCAAACAAAACCTGCAACCGTGCTTGCTTTGGCTGCACCATGTAAAAACCAAAACCAATAAAAATGCTAACAGGAATTAGCGCGATGAAAAATAATTTTTGTTCGCCATCAATGGTTATCATCGCGGTTAGAAAAACAACAATGTTCAACGCCAGTAGAGCAACGATGTTATAGCCGCTAATGCTCCAGCCTTTCTTTTCGGTAATATTGGTTGTCATCATTAAACCTCTTTCTTGTTAAGGTGATATCAAAGTGATATCACCTTATTCTTTTTTAATGTCACTGGCAAGGCTTTCTCAATTATCTGTGACTAGCAATTGAGTCCGCTGACGCTATGTGATTAAATATTGGCGATTTTCTCCCAACAAAAAGATAACAAAAATGAAAAAAATACTTTCTTTTTCGTTGCTCGCATTAGCAGCCACTGTGTCAAATAGCAGTGCGCTGGCCGATGAGGGGCAATGGCAACCGCATCAAATAAAAGATCTGCAACATGAATTCACCCGTATAGGTATTAGTTTATCGGCTAAGCAAGTTTCATCCCTTGACCAATATCCAATGAATGCCGTGGTTGGCTTAGGCGGCTGTTCGGCTTCGTTTGTGTCAGCTCAAGGCTTAGTGGTTACTAACCATCATTGTGCTTATGGTGCCATTGCCAATAATTCAACACCTGATAATAACCTGATCAAAAAAGGATTTTTGGCCAAAACAATGCAAGACGAATTACCAGGTGGTCCATCACAGCGCATTTACATCACCGAAGAAGTGGTTGATGTTACCGACAAGGTCGTCGGATCCTTGGGTGATTTGAGCGGCCGTGCTCGTTATGATGCCATTCAAGACAAGCGCAAGCTGTTGATTAAGCAGTGTGAGTCTGATCCTATGTATCGCTGTTCGGTTAGCTCGTTCCATCACGGTCTTGAATATTATTTGCTAAAGCAGTTAATGATAAAAGATGTGCGCTTGGTTTACGCGCCGCCGGATGAGTTAGGTAACTTTGGTGGTGATATAGATAATTACGAATATCCACGCCATGTCGCCGATTTTACGTTTATTCGCGCTTATGTTGCTAAAGATGGCAAACCTGCTAATTACAATAAAGACAACGTGCCTTTTAAACCTAAGTCATTCTTACGTATTAACGCCAATGGCGTTAAAAAGGGCGATGGGGTTATTTTAGCGGGTTATCCGGGGCGCACCAGTCGCTACAAATTGGCCAGTGAAATACAGTTCGCAGGGCAATGGAGTTACCCAACACAAGTGGCTATGTACAACGATACATTAGACACGATTGAGCGTGCGACTAAGGGTGATGCAGCGCTAGAGGTAAAATATTCATCTACCGTAAAGAGCATCAATAACCGAATGAAGAAACGTTTGGGCTTGATGGATGGCTTTAAGGTGACCGATATTCATGGCATTAAGTTAGGTCAAGAACAAGCCTTGCTAGAATGGATTGGCAAAGATCAATCGCGTGCTCATTTCGCTAAGGCGCATACGCAGTTATCGAAGCTTATCAAACAGAGCCAGCGCGGTGCTAAACGTGATTACTATTTATATTACGCCAAAAACTCAAGTTTGCTTAGCAGTGCATCTCGTTTATATCGTTTAGCGAAAGAAAGCGAAAAGCCAGATAGCGAGCGTGAATTGGGTTATCAGCAGCGCGACATTGATCGTATTAAGTCTGGTCTAAAACGTCTTAAAACACGTTTTGCAACACCTGTTGATCAACAGCTATGGGCGATGTACCTAAATGAGTATTTGGCGCAAGGTGATGACGTTAGCGTAGCAGCCCTTAACCAAGCGCTTGGCTTAAAAAGCGAGATGACGCTTAGTGATATTGATACATTAGTTGGGCAGTTATATCAACATAGCCAATTGGCAGATTTTGATACGCGTTTGAACTGGATTGGTAAATCGGTGGCGCAGTTTGAGCAATCAAACGATGCGTTTATTAAACTGGCGATTGCACTTTATGACATCAACATTAAGTTTGAACATGAAAGCAAAGAAATGGCCGGTTTGTTAGCGCAGGTTCGTCCGTTATATATGCAAGCGGTGATTGATTTTAATCGCAGCCTTGGCAAGCCAGTTTACCCTGACGCGAACAGTACCTTACGTATTACGTTTGGCACCGTTGACGGTTACCCTGCGAAAGACGGCGTTTATAAAACACCGTTCACTACCTTAGAAGGTTTAGCGGCGAAGGTTACCGGTGAACATCCGTTTACGGCGTCGAAAAAGCTATTATCGGCGATTAAAAATCGTGATTACGGACAGTACGAGCAAAAGTCTGTTGATCAAGAATGGTCATCTTCGTGGTATTGCGGCATCTTAACTTGTTATGAGCCTGCTACCGAAGCATTCAATTCGGTACCGGTTAATTTCTTGTCTAGCGCTGATACCACAGGCGGTAACTCCGGCTCGCCAGTGATGAATGGCAAGGGGGAATTGGTTGGTTTGAACTTTGATTCAACGTATGAATCAATTACCAAAGATTGGTACTTTAACCCACGTATTACACGCGCCATTCATGTTGATATTCGCTACATCTTATGGATGATGAAGCATATTGATGGTGCGGATAACTTATTGCAAGAAATGCATATAGTGCAGTAATTTTTTTCCGTTAGATGAGTAATAGTAAAGGTCAGCATTCGCTGGCCTTTTTCTGTGTATGATACAATGCGTTTTTTGTAGATAAGTTATTAATTCAATGATCCGAAGTCCTTGTGTCAGTCGCTGCGCGTTAAACCCTGACAAAATTTGTGTCGGCTGTGGCCGCACGATTGCAGAAATCGCTAATTGGAGTGGTTATGCGAAAGAGAAGAAACTTGAAGTTATTGATATTGCCGCGGCTAGAAAATCTCAAGGCATTGCGCAAAGTGATGTGACCAGCGCAATCACCAGACAAGCGTGGCAAGATGCCTCACTATAAAAAAGCCGCTGCCAAATGGCAACGGCTTATACCCGTTATCCTTGAAGCCGCAGTTTTATTAAGAAATACGTCCTGTATTTCTCCAAAGGCCGCCGCAAGCGACGTTCAAAATATTTCCAGAATATGTTGTGTCTGCGTTGTAAACCACTATCATTTATAGACATAAGCTCAGGCGGTTTAAAACTTGACGGCTTTGCCTACACGGATGTAGGTACTCAGGTTTTGTCTGGAACTGAAAACCTGCACTGCAATTCCAATGATTTTGGCTATAGTCGTTAACCTAACCCAATTTAGTGTCAGCGAGTTATTTCATGCTGATGGTGGTATTAACCGCACCCGCTTCTTCGTCTGGTGCAAACCAGCGCGCAGATACGGTTTTTGTTTGAGTCCAAAAAGCAATCGCTTGCTTACCGTTAGGACCTAAATCACCTAATTTAGAGCCGCGAGAACCGGTGAAGCTAAAGTAGGCGACTGGCACGGGAATAGGTAAGTTAATGCCCAATTGTCCTGCGTCTGCTTCATTCTCAAAACGCCGTGCGTAATAACCTGAATTGGTGAATATTGATGCGCCATTGCCGTTAGGGTTCTGATTAATGATTTCAACCGCGTCTTCAAAGGTAGCGGCTTGCAATACGATTAAGGTTGGACCAAAAATCTCTTGCGTATAAATATCCATGTCGGTGGTCACGTTACTAAACATGGTAGGGCCAACAAAATTACCTTTCTCATAACCCTTAACCACACAATCGCGACCGTCAACCATTAAGGTTGCGCCTTGCTCAACACCTGAATCGATAAGGCGGATAATGCGCGCCTTGGCTTGCGGAGTGATAACGGGGCCTAAGTCGGCGCTGCGATCAGTGCCAGGACCAATTTTCATGTCATGGCTGCGAAGCGCTATCTCGTCAATCCACTGATTTGTTTCACCGACTAAAATAACTACCGAATTCGCCATACAGCGTTGTCCTGCTGCGCCATAAGCCGCGCCAAGAATATTGTTAATGGCTTGCTCTTTGTCACAATCAGGCATGATGATGCAATGGTTTTTTGCGCCCATCATACATTGAGCTCGTTTGTTGTGTTCGCTAGCACGTCGATATACTTGGGTGCCAACATTGGTTGAACCAATAAACGAAACCGCCTTAATCGCTGGATGTTCACATAA
The DNA here is from genome assembly GCA_013214905.1 of Psychrobium sp. Taxonomy (GTDB): domain Bacteria; phylum Pseudomonadota; class Gammaproteobacteria; order Enterobacterales; family Psychrobiaceae; genus Psychrobium. The sequence goes on from JABSRV010000031.1 coordinate 7,991, forward strand.
ACGATCCACCACTTCTTTACCGCCATGCACTACGTTTAATACGCCTGCTGGAATGCCAGCTTCAAGGGCAAGCTCTGCCAAATATAGTGATGAGGTTGGATCTTGTTCAGAAGGTTTTAAAACAAACGTATTGCCGGTGGCTAATGCTAAAGGAAACATAAAACATGGCAACATCACTGGGAAGTTAAACGCGGTAATACCAGCGCCAACACCCAATGGTTTTTTCAAGGTGTAGACATCAATATTGCCAGCGACGTTGTTGGCCATTTCACCCATTTGTAATGAGGTAATCGAGCAAGCATGTTCTACTACTTCTAAACCACGAGCCACTTCGCCTTCAGCATCAGGCAATGTTTTTCCGTGTTCTAGGGTAATCATCTCAGCAAGTTTGCCTGAATTGTCGCGAATCAATTGCTGAAGTTTTAGCATGATGCGCATGCGATGGCCCAGCGGTACTTTTTTCCATGATTGAAATGCGGTATCGGCATTCTCTATCGCTTCATCTACTTCAGCGCGTGTGGCCATTGGTACTTGTGCCACCACTTCTTGGGTGGCCGGGTTTAATACATCGAGCCATTGTGTTGATGTTGATTGCACCAATTTGCCATTAATAAGCAGAGGAATACGGCGTACAGTCATGAGATGATCCTTATTATAATTGTTTTATTTCACGATAGAATATTGGCTCAGCATAATACCTGCGTAATCACTTGACAAGAGTGCTGCATGCAAGGCAGCCTTGCATTATTGCAAGGCTTGAGTTTTTAAGGTTATTTAATGAACTGGGATGATTTAAAAGTATTTTTAGAGGTGGCTAGAAGTGAAACCCTAGCCGCGGCATCGTCACGACTAGGTATCGACTCTTCTACGGTCTCTAGACGTTTACATAAGCTAGAACAAGAACTTGATACACAGCTTTTTGTGCGCGGGGTGGCTGGACACTCGCTAACCGATCATGGCACTAAATTGTTAAGTACAGCATTAGAGATAGAGCAAAAAACTCAAAGTGCAATTGAAATTTTGCAAGGCAAGAATTTACAAGAATTTGGCGATGTGCGAATTGGCACCACAGATGCGTTTGGTAATTATTTTATTGCAGGTAATTTAAGTAAATTTTTTGATCAACACCCTAATATTAATATTGACGTTTTACCATTGCAGCGCTCGGTTAAGCTAACACAGCACGAGGCAGACATCGCCATTACATTAGACAAACCAACCAATAAGTCGTTAGTGGTGGCGAAACTTTGTGACTATCGATTGCAAATGTACGCCAGTAAAGAATATTTGGCCAAGCACGGCGAAGTAACCAGTGTCGCGCAGCTATCGCAGCATCGGCTGATTGGTTACGTTGACGATTTAATATTTAGTCGTCAATTATGCTACCTTGATGCCTTTCTTAGCCACAGTAAACCTGTGTTTAGAAGCACCAGTGTTATTGCTCAGGCAAGCGCGGTAGAGCAAGGGGTTGGCTTGGCCATCCTACCTTGTTTTTTGGCGATAAATAGGCCAGACTTAACACCAATATTATGCAATGAGATAGACATTGTACGTCAATTTTGGATCACTGCACCAAGCAATAAAATGGAATTGTTACGGGTGAAAAAGATTTGGCATTATTTAAAACAGCTTAGCCAAGACGCGAGTCCGCAGCTAATGGGCATTACGACTGAAACGAACTAATACCGTTTGTGCAGTTAAAACAAGGCAGTTTATATGAGTAAGAGTCTTTTTACCGAATCTACAAAAAATTTGAAAAAAGCGGTGCCGTTGATGATGCAATACAAGGTGCCGACTACCCCATTAAACTATGCATTATGGTATACCTACGTTTCCAACGAAATACCGGAACTAACTGAAGAGCTTGATAATCTATTAGAGTTCCATAAAGTGTGCCCGCCAGTGCAAGCTGAAAGCTTATACCGTACATTTGTTGCCGATAAAGCAGAGTCATCAACATGGAAACTGCGTAACGACATTGAAAAAATGCTAATAGGCCTTACGCAGTCGATTAAAGATACCAGTGAAGATGCCAATAAATTCAAAAGTACACTCGATAAAACATTTTCTGATTTACATCGCGTGCAAGATGAGGGTTGGTCTATTGAAGAGCTGATGGGACTATTTAGAGAGCTGGAAGGCAATTCAAAAAAAATTCACAATGCGACAAATTTTTTTAGTTCAAGCCTCAATAAGGCGCAACAAGAAATTGAGTCGTTAAAGACGCAATTACAAGAGAGCCAACAACTAGCCTTGTATGACTCGTTAACTGGTCTGTTAAATCGCCATTCTTTTGATACTGAATTATCTGCTTTGCTGCAAAGCGATAATAGTGGCTTGTGTCTAATTTTGGGTGATATAGATCATTTCAAAAAGTTTAATGATCAATACGGTCATTTACTTGGTGATCAAGTATTACGCGCCGTCGGACGTCGACTAATCGAATCGGATCGAGATGGCTCCAAAAGTTACCGTTTTGGTGGGGAAGAATTTGCAATATTGTTACCCAAAAGTGGTTTACGTCGTGCTAGGCAGTTTGCGGAGGCGGTGCGTGTTAAAATTGAAAAACTCACATTACGCGATAAACGCAGCGCTAATTTGGTGGGCAATATTAGTGCGTCGTTTGGTGTGTCTGAATTTACGCCGGGGGATACTTTAACGACGTTTATAGCGCGCGCCGACGAACTGCTCTATAAAGCAAAAAGACTCGGTCGAAACCGAGTCATGCCACCGTAACGTTACTTAAAAACTTATGCTTTAATATTGATGTGATTGCCTAAATTAGCCGTTGGCGCCGATGCCTGTACCTGATTTGGGCTGGCGCTAATCGCCGCATCAATCAACGATAATGCCATTTTACCATTCTGTTCTTGCTGACTTTTCAAAAGTGCAGCGGTAATTAACTGCTCACCGCTGTTACTGTTGCTTGCTGATACACTAGACATAATGCATTTCCCTTAAAGATGATGAATTTATACCCATGCCACTTAGAAATACATACCTGCATTGCCAAGTGGCATGGTATATATCGGCTGTGAAATCATATTCTTTAATTTTTAACCTTTTTCTGTTGCTGTCTAAAGAATAAATTGGTCGCGATGACAAAGAACGCTAGTGCGCAAAAGGCGACAATGAGTTCGGTTGATAAAACGTCACTAATTTCATTGATATTGGCCAGTTCACTGCCTGCATTCACCAAAATAAATGTGATTGGCAGCATCGCTAACTGACTCACTATATGGTATTTGGCTAGTGATATATTGCTCAGACCCATGAGCATATTCACTAAAAAGAACGGTAAAATTGGCGTCAGGCGCAGCGCGATCAAATAATAAACGCCATGTTTAGCAAGATCCTTATTGAGTCGTTGGAATTGCTCGTAATAACGGCACTGTAAATAAGGGCGAAATAGATAACGCGCGAAAACAAAAGCGGCACTGGCGGCTAAACTGCTGGTCATTGAGCTTAGTAACGTGCCATAAATATTGCCGTACAGCGCTCCAGCCAATAATGTGAGTAGCACCGCCCCTGGTAAAAATAATAACGATAACAATAAATAAATTACAAAAAACAGGGCTGCTACCAATAGCGGTGATTTAAGGGTTAATTCGTTAATCATTTGTTGTTGGTTCTTTAAGTTGCTCAGTGAAAAAAACTGCCAGCCATCAAGAAAATAAAATATAGCCGTGGTGCTGAGCAATATGATGCAAAGCATTATTTTTAATTTACTCATTTTTATCCCTGTTTTTTATAAATCATCCTCATCAACCAATAAAGACAGCTGAAATGAAAAAATAATTTCATTTAGTGATACATTTAATGCTCTTGGCCTATTTTATTGCTGTGACTCAGCATTGTATCTGGGATGGAGGGGGTGTTTTTTTTACACTACTTTCGTCTACACATCAAACTGTTGAAAAACTATTGTTAAATACCTGCGATTGTGCCTTGACGATCCTTGACCTAGTCCCTAAAATTGTTTTCTGTGGCGTAAAGTGTCACAAAGTGGAACAATAGGGATTAACGAGGAATGAATAAATAATGTTACGTGGTACAACCGCCATAAACCTTGATGCAAAGGGACGTTTAACGATGCCAGTAGGCTATCGTGAACTTGTCTGTGAGCAGGGAATTGGAAAATTGGTTGTTACTATTGACATTAAACGCTCTTGCTTAATGCTCTATCCACTAAACCAATGGCAACTTATCGAGCAAAAACTCATGGCACTTTCAGATTTTGAGCCAGGAGAAGCAGCAATCAAACGCCTTATTTTAGGTAACGCCAATGATTGTGATATGGACAAAAGCGGACGCATATTACTTCCTGCGCCGTTAAGAAACCATGCTCGCTTAGAAAAAAAACTAATGCTTATTGGTCAAGTAAATAAATTTGAATTATGGGATGAATCGTTGTGGCAAGCGCAGATGATAGATGATCTAGCATTGGCTCAAAACCTCGATTTTTCGACTTCACCGCGATTAAAGGAACTTGCACTCTAAATCATGACTCAACAATTTTCGCATGTAACCGTGCTTCTTAATGAGGCCTTAGATGGTCTTACTCTACGCCCCGACGGTATCTATATTGATGCAACGTTTGGTCGAGGCGGTCATTCGCGCCAACTGCTGGCACAACTGGGTGAAAATGGTCGTTTGTATGCCATTGATCGCGACCCGACAGCGATTGCCGTGGCCAAAGAACTAGAGCTTGAAGATAAGCGCTTTAAGATCATCGCCGGTCCATTCTCGGGACTCGCTAGCTACGTCGAAGAGTTGGGCTTAACAGGTCAAATTGACGGTATATTGATGGATTTAGGAGTGTCTTCACCGCAATTAGATGATGCGCAGCGTGGCTTTAGCTTTATGCGCGAAGGGCCATTAGACATGCGCATGGATCCAACATCAGGTCGTAGTGCAGCTCAGTGGCTGGCACAGGCTGACGTTGATGAAATTAGTTATGTCATTAAAACCTTCGGTGAAGAAAACTGGGCGGTGCACATTGCTCGTGCCATCGTTAAAGATCGCGTTGAGACGCCTTTTGAAACCACCAAGGACTTGGCCGCTTTTATCGCCCGAGTGGTGCCAATAAAAGATAAAAACAAACATCCAGCGACTCGAACCTTTCAGGCTATTCGCATTTACATCAATAGTGAACTTGAAGAGATTGAGCAGGCATTGCTCGCGTCAATCGACGTGCTTAAGTCTGGTGGCCGTTTATCAGTGATTAGCTTTCACTCGTTAGAGGATCGCATTGTTAAGCGCTTTATACGCAAGCAATCTAAGGGTATGGAAGTGCCATTTGGCTTACCAATAACCGAAGACGAATTAAATAAATCGCGTACTTACAAGGCCATAGGCAAAGCGATGAAACCGTCGAAAGATGAAATTGAAGTGAATCCTCGTTCACGCAGTTCAGTATTACGAATCGCGCAGCGACTGTAGTAGATAATAATGAGTAAAGAACGGCAAGTAAATTTAAGCAAGGTGATATGGCATGATTTAGCCAGTCACCTTTGGTTGGTTTTATTGGTCGTCGCGGTACTGTTGTCGTCGATTGCGGTGATATACAGTGCCCATAAAAATCGTTTATTAATCGGTCAATGGGAAGAGTTGCACCAGCAGCGCGACAAGTTAACCTTGGAAGCGCGTCATTTATTGTTAGAAGAAATGGCACTTGGCGAGCATAACCGAATAGAAAAAATAGCAGTTGAGCAGCTGGGCATGAAACGCCCAGCAACTAAAAAAGAAATAGCGGTGTCGATAAAATGACTAATCAAGCTAAAACGAACAAAAAACCAAGCCTAATCGCTTGGCGATTTTATATCGTGGTTTCACTCATTATTCTGGTTTTTTCCGGTATAGGTAGTCGCGTGGCGTTTTTGCAGGTCATTGACGCAAAAAATCTAATACATCAAGGCAATATGCGTTCAGAGCGCACCATTGTTTCTCAAGCGCACCGTGGTAATATTGTAGATCGCAATGGCATGGCGTTGGCGGTTAGCGTGCCTGTGGAAACTGTGTGGAGTGATGCCAAGGTCGTCCATGACAATAACGGTTTGGCGGATAAGCGGCGCTGGGAAGCGTTGGCAGCTGTATTAGACAAACCTGTTGAAAAGTTATTGGCATCGGTAAAAGATCCCAAACGTCGTTTTGTTTATTTGAAACGTCAAGTATCACCAGCGCAAGCCGATTACATTAAGAAGTTAAAAATCCCAGGCATCTATTTAAAGCCTTCATCGCGTCGCTATTACCCGGCTGGCGAAATAACCGCGCACGTGGTTGGTTTTACAAATATCGATGACAAGGGACAAAATGGCATTGAACGTACTTATGATGACTGGCTGACTGGCTCGCCAAGCAAACGTACGGTGCGTAAAGCGCGTGACGGCAAGGTTGTGGAGCTGTTGTCAACGTTGGAAGAGGGCGAGCGAGCCAATGATGTTGTGATCAGTATTGATCAGCGCATTCAAGCCATTGCCTATAAAGAATTAAAGACCGCAACACAGTTACATCGCGCGGTATCGGGCTCAATCATCGTTATGGATGTTCGAACCGGTGAAATTCTGGCAATGGCTAATACCCCATCGTTTAATCCTAACAATCGCCGTACCATGAGCCCTTACAAATTACGTAATCGCTCGATTACCGATATTTATGAGCCAGGTTCAACCATTAAACCACTGGCGGCGATGACCGCATTAGATTTTGGTGAATACAAGGTTGATTCGGTGATTGATACCAGCCCAGGTTGGTATCGTTTGGGCGGTAATCGTGTGAGAGATTCACGAAATTACGGTAAAATTAATGTTGCAACCATCATTTCCAAATCATCAAACGTTGGCGTAAGTCGCTTAGCGTTATCGGTGCCAAAAGAGAATTTTATTAACGGTTTTTATGCCTTAGGTTTTGGCTCTCGTACCAATATTACCTTGCCAGGAGAAAGCCCAGGTTTGTTGCGCGAGCGACGTCGCTGGTCAGACTTTGAAATTGCAACCTTGTCATTTGGCTATGGTTTAGCGGTTACTCCATTGCAATTGGCCCGAGCATACTCGGTGATTGCGAATGAAGGACGCCTTAATCCGGTGTCTATTTTGAAACTAGACAAAAAGCCTGAGGGTGAGCAAGTGATTGCCCCTGAGATTGCCCTTGCCATGTTAAACATGATGGAAGGTGTGACTAAGGCTGGCGGCACGGCCGTTAACGCGCGCATTAACGGTTATCGCGTGGCTGGTAAAACAGGCACTGCGAGAAAGGCTGCTGCTGGCGGTTATGGCGATGATTACGTGGTGTCATTTGCCGGCATTGCTCCAATTGATAATCCACGCTTGGTGACCATTGTTATTATTAACGAACCTAAGGGTGACAAATATTACGGCGGTGATGTCGCGGCGCCTGTTTTTGCCAAGGTCACCACGGCCGCGCTGCAACTACTCAATGTTGCACCAAGTAAAACTGTCACCATGCCGGTAAAAATCGCCAGCGCAAAAAATACAAGTTCAGCTAGTTTGACGCGGGGACTTTATGCCAAATAAACAGCCGCCTAGCATTATATTATCAACGCTATTGCAAGCATTGCTTAACGACGAACAACGTTTGTCATTAAGTAAACTACAGGTAAACCACTTGACGTTAGACTCTCGTGAGGTGCGTCAAGGCAGCTTGTTTGTCGCGTTAAATGGCGCGCAAACCGACGGTAGACGTTTTTGTAATAAAGCAATTGAGTTAGGCGCCAGTGCTATTTTAAGTGAATTAGAGTGCGGTGAGCAGTATATTGAACAGTACGTTGAGTGGCACCAAAGCGGCGTGCCGATTATCCATGTTAGTGGGTTATCTAGTCACTTGTCCTCCATTGCTAGTATTTTTTATCAGCGGCCTCAAGATAACTTAATATTATTAGGTATCACGGGCACTAATGGCAAAACAACAGTAACTCAACTGATTTGTCAGTGGCTGACATTGCTCGGAAAAAAAGCTTACAGTATGGGCACTCTTGGTAACGGCTTAATCGATGACTTAACACCAAGCCCAAATACCACCTTAAATGCTATCGATTTAATTAAACACTTGGCCATTGCGCGTGACGTCAATGCACAATACTTGGTGATGGAAGTTTCTTCCCATGGCCTGAGTTTAGATCGCCTTAAAAGCCTGCATTTCGCGGTAGTAGCATTTACCAATTTAAGTCAGGATCACCTAGATTTTCATGGTGACATGGCAAGTTACGCCAGCGCCAAACAACAACTTTTCACCACCCAATATTGCGAAAAAGCTGTATTAAATGGCAGTGATAAAGTGGCGCAAGCATGGAGTGAACAATGGCCTAGTGAGATTGAGTTAAGTGCTTTTAATCAGCCACTCATTAATGCCAAGTATCACATGTTAGCCAACAATGTACATTTTGATAATAGCGGCATTAGCGCCGATATTGAGTCAAGTTTTGGTCAGGGCGTATTAAAGTCATCACTACTTGGTCAGTTCAATTTAGACAATTTACTCACCGCATTAAACACCTTGTGTTTGGCGGGCTTTGATTTTGGACAATTAGTGCACCTTGCACCGACATTACAAGCCGTGCCTGGCCGGATGGAAGTTTTTAGCAACCAGAACTCGCCTACGGTCGTGGTCGATTATGCACATACACCCGATGCATTAGAAAAAGCCTTAATTGCGCTGCGACTACATTGCCAAGGAAAGCTGAGTGTGGTTTTTGGATGTGGCGGCGATCGCGATAATTCCAAGCGTGCCTTAATGGCCAAAGCGGCAGAGCAGTTTGCAGACACCGTCTACTTTACCCAAGACAATAGTCGCAGTGAAAGCGCGCAGCAAATATTCAACGATATGTTAAGCGGCATTAGCCAGCCTGAACTTATCACTATTGAAGCGGATCGCACCACTGCGATTGAGCTAGCGCTTAGCAATTCAAGTAGCCAAGACATGGTATTGCTGGCGGGCAAAGGGCATGAAGACTATCAAATCTTAAATGGAAAAACCATCGATTATGATGAGCGTGCATTGGCCAATAAATTAGTGCAGGCCTACTTATGATCCCTATTAAGCTTTCATACATTGCCAAGCAACTAGGATACCGCCTCATTGGTGATGATCAGCTGATTTGCAATATTGTTACCGATTCTCGAAAAGTTGATAAGGGCGATTGTTTTATTGCCTTATATGGCGAAAGTTTCGATGCGCATCAGTTCATCGAGCAAGTGGTCACGCAAGGCGCCAATGCGGTCATTGTTAGCAAGAGTCAAGATGGTCATATTTCTCAGTTATTGGTTGACGATACACGCCAAGCATTAGCTGATATTGCTGCGTTAGTGGCAAGCTTAAGCAAAGCGAAGAAAATAGCGATCACCGGCAGTTGCGGCAAAACCACAGTTAAAGAGATGATTTCAGCGATTTTGTCCAGACGCGGTCAAGTATTAGCCACCGCCGGTAATTTTAATAATGATATCGGCGTGCCGCTAACATTATTGCGCATGACAGAGTCTGATGACTTTGCAGTGATTGAGCTAGGCGCTAATCATCAGGGTGAAATTGATTTCACCAGCGCCTTAGTCAAACCGGATGTGGCATTAATCACCAATATTGGCGCTGCGCATTTAGAAGGTTTTGGCGGCATTGATGGTGTGGTGTCGGCAAAAAGTGAAATATTTAACCATTTAGCCTCTACCGGCACTGCAATTTTTGATTTTGGCAGTGAATACGCAGCGCGTTGGCACATTGCAAATCAGCAACAGAAAATTTGCGGGTTTTCGATAGCTGGTAAAAGCAGTAACCAGACCAAATTTAGCACACCATGCTTATATGCCAGCGACATCGTGGTAGATGAGCACAGCATGGTCAGTTTTACCTTGCATAGCCCGCAAGGTGATGTATCAATTAATTTGGCGCTGCCAGGGCTGCACAATATCGAAAACGCAATGGCGGCAGCTGCCGCGACATTGGCGGTTGGTGCTAGTTTGCAAGATATCGCACAAGGTTTACATATTATGCAAGGCGTTGGCGGGCGATTAAATGTCATCACAGTTAACGAAAAATTAACGGTCATTGACGATAGTTATAACGCCAATGTGACGTCAATTACCGCGGCGTGCCAAATGTTAGGGCAAAGCCAAAATAGCAGAATTTTGGTGCTTGGTGACATGGGCGAATTGGGTGAATATGCCCTGAGCAGTCATCAATCATTAGGGCCGGTGATTGAATCAAACCAAATAGATTTGTTGATGACCTGCGGTGAATTAAGTCACCATTACGCCGCGGGTTTTAATGGAGAACATGTTCATTTTACGGATAAAGAGAGTTTGCACCAAGCAGTAGAACAACAACTTATAAAGTTTATGGCACAGGGTAATGTTACCTTGCTCGTCAAAGGATCACGTAGTAGTAAAATGGAAAGTGTAGTGAAATTCGTTAAAAACAATAAAAATATCAAAGAGGTAGCCCAATGTTAGTTTGGTTAGCCGAATACTTAACTCAGTATGTTTCAGGATTTAATATCTTTTCATACTTAACTTTTCGCAGCATCTTAGCCGCGTTAACCGCCTTAATGTTCTCATTATGGGCGGGTCCAAAATTAATTCGCTATTTGCAAAGCATGCAAATTGGACAAACGGTGCGTGAAGATGGGCCACAATCCCATTTAAGCAAGTCGGGCACGCCAACCATGGGCGGCATCCTGATTATTGCATCGATTGTATTAAGCACCTTATTGTGGGCTGATTTAAGCAATAGTTACGTTTGGATTACCTTATTCGTGTTACTCGGCTTTGCCACTATTGGCTTTGTTGATGACTATCGCAAAGTCGTGCGTAAAGACTCTGATGGCCTTATCGCCCGCTGGAAATATTTTTGGCAATCAGCCATCGCCTTAGGCGTGGCATGTTTCCTTTATTTTACCGCGTCGATGGGCGAAGAAACCGTCTTAGTGGTGCCATTTTTCAAAGACATCATGCCCCAGCTTGGTTTGTTATACATCGCGTTAGTCTATTTCACGCTTGTTGGCACCAGTAATGCGGTTAATCTTACCGATGGTTTAGACGGCTTAGCGATTATGCCAACGGTAATGGTGGCGGGGGCGTTTGGTTTTATTGCCTATGTCACTGGCAATGCCAATTTGTCGGATTATTTACATTTACCCCATATTCCAATGGCCAGTGAATTAGCCATTATGTGTTTGGCGATTTTTGGCGCGGGTTTAGGTTTCCTTTGGTTTAATACTTATCCTGCCCAAATGTTCATGGGCGATGTCGGTTCACTAGCCTTAGGCGCTTGTTTAGGTATTATTGCGGTATTAGTGCGCCAAGAAATATTACTGGTGATCATGGGCGGTGTATTTGTGATGGAAACCGTGTCGGTTATTTTGCAAGTAGGCAGCTACAAACTACGCGGTAAACGCGTATTTCGCATGGCACCCATTCATCATCATTACGAATTAAAAGGCTGGCCAGAACCGCGCGTTATCGTACGTTTTTGGATCATTTCATTGGTATTAGTATTAATTGGCTTAGCCACGTTAAAGATCAGGTAATAAAATGCGCATCAATTCACAAGACATCACACGTATTGCGGTAATAGGCCTCGGCCTTACCGGACGTTCTTGTGTGCGCTTTTTACAGCAACACGGCGTTACTGCCGATTTGTTTGATACCAGAAAAAACCTTGATGTAACGGCGATTGGCAAGCAACTTAGCGTTGATGCGCCAAGCATTACCTTAGGCGCACTGGCCAATAGTGACTTTAGCAAATATCAAATGTTATTGGTTAGCCCTGGCATTGCCATTAGCGAACCCGTGTTGTTGGCTGCGGCGGCGAATGGCGTATTGATTTGGGGTGATGTCGAACTGTTTGCTCATTTTGTCAACGTGCCAGTGTTAGCTATTACCGGCTCTAACGGCAAAACCACGGTTACCACCTTATTGTGTGACATGGGCAACGACGCGGGCGTTAAAACCGTCGCCGCAGGCAATATAGGCCTGCCGGTATTAGATGTGGTTAGTGATGACAGTATCGAGTTGTTTGTACTAGAACTATCAAGTTTTCAATTAGAAACTATTCATCAGCTATCAACTGTCGCCGCAACTGTATTAAATGTGACCGATGATCATATGGATCGTTACACTGGTTTAGCCGATTATGCAGTAGCTAAACAGCGCATCTATCGACATTGTGAATTGGCGATTGTTAATCGCCAGGACGATTTAACAGATCCTCGTGAGCGCATTACCAGTATTTCATTTGGGTTAGACAAACCACAACGTCCGCAAGATTATGGATTATTTGACGACGCATTATATCACGGCAAGCAGCGCTTAATGGCGTGTGATGAGCTGGCAATGATCGGTCAGCATAATCAGCTTAACGCGCTATCCGCGTTGGCGCTAGGCAGTCAGGTGAAATTGCCATTGGCGTCAATGCTCAAAACACTTACTAAATTTTCTGGCTTGGCGCATCGCTGCGCACTAGTGCCAACGACGGATGGCATCACTTGGCTTAATGACTCTAAAGCAACCAACGTTGGTGCCACGTTAGCGGCGCTCCATGGGCTTAGTAGTCATCAAGGTAAACTGATTTTAATTGCTGGCGGTGACGCGAAAGGCGGTGATTTATCACCGTTAAAAACGCCATTTTCGCAATGCCTAGATACCCTTATTTTAATCGGTCGTGATAAACAGCTATTTTGCGATATTTATAGCGGCGCGGTGTTATGCGATAGCCTAGAACAAGCGGTTTTGGCTGCTGCTAATTTGGCCGAAAAAGGCGACGTGGTCTTATTATCTCCAGCATGTGCCAGCCTAGATATGTTTAGCAATTATATGGAACGTGGTGAACGCTTTATTACAGCGGTGGAGGCTATCGATGCCTGCTAAGCAAATGAATTTTTTTCCTGCGTCTTTTACCGCCATTTGGGCGGATATTAAAGGCGCTCGCAATGCTAGACATGCGGTATTGTATGATCGTTTTTTGTTTAGCCTAATTTGCACTCTATTTTTGGTCGGTTTTGTTATCGTTGCATCGGCGTCAATGCCTGAAGGCCAGCGTTTAACTGGTAACCCGTTTCATTTTATTCAACGCCATGTGTTTTATTTGGTAGGTTGTACTATTATCTTGCTGGTCGGTTTACAAGTATCTATGGCTACGTGGCAAAGGTATAGCGGCATTTTATTGGTTGCGACCATTACCGGTCTTATATTGGTGTTATTAGTCGGTAAAACGGTTAATGGTAGTCAGCGCTGGTTGTCAGCCGGGCCGATAAATATTCAGGTATCAGAACTGGCGAAATTAATGTTCTTTGCTTATTTGGCGTCTTATATCGTGCGCCGCCATACCGAAGTGACCGAGCGCGCCAAAGGTTTTTATAAACCCTTAGTGGTGTTCGCTATTATGGCGGCATTAATTTTAAAGCAGCCAGACTTAGGCACCGTGGTGGTGATGTTTATTACCACCGTCGGCATGTTATTTTTGGCTGGCGCGAAGATCCGTGATTTCTTTGCCTTGTTAACCACGGGTATTTTATTGGTAGTGGGGCTGATTATTTTTGAGCCGTATCGCATGGCGCGAGTCACCTCCTTTTTAGATCCTTGGCAAGATCCCTTTGGCAAAGGTTATCAGTTAACCCAATCATTAATGGCGTTTGGCCGCGGTGACTGGTTCGGTCAAGGGCTTGGTAACTCGGTTCAAAAACTAGAATACTTACCTGAAGCACATACTGATTTTATTTTCGCGATTTGGGCCGAAGAAACAGGGCTATTTGGGGTGATAGTATTATTGATATTACAATTGAGTTTAGCATTGCGCGCGCTATTTATCGGCAGCAAGTCATTACAGGCTGAGCAATGTTTTTCAGGCTATTTAGCCATGGGTATCGGTATGTGGTTAAGCTTTCAGGCCGCTGTAAACATGGGCGCTGCGTGCGGCATGTTACCGACAAAAGGTCTTACCATGCCATTAGTTAGTTTTGGTGGTAGTAGCTTGTGGGTGATGACATTAGCCATGGTGATGTTATTACGAATTGATCATGAACGACGCCTGCAAAGTGTGCAGGCAACAACACGAGGAGTTAGCTAATGGCAAAACGCCTCTTAGTGATGGCCGGCGGTACCGGTGGCCATGTATTCCCAGGATTAGCGGTCGCCAAATTATTGCGTGACCAAGGCTGGACTATTCATTGGCTTGGCTGCGCGGCGCGCATGGAAGCCGCGTTAGTGCCTAAGCATGGTATTGACATTACATTTATTGATGTTGAAGGCGTGCGGGGCAATGGTATTGCCCGTTTATTAAAAGCGCCATTTAAGCTGTGCCGCTCTGTATGGCAAGCACGGCGCGCGATAAAAGATTTTAAACCCGACGTTGTATTAGGCATGGGCGGTTTTGCGAGCGGTCCCGGTGGCATAGCCGCTAAACTTTGCGCCGTGCCATTGGTGTTACATGAACAAAATGCTATAGCGGGCATGACCAATCGTTATCTAGCCAAGATAGCCGACCGTGTCATGGTGGCATTTGATAGCGCATTAACTAAACATCAGCCTATGGTTGTTGGTAATCCGGTACGACAAGATATTTTGGCACTTAAAAAAGAGCCGCGTTCGGGTGGTGCACTGAACTTATTGGTCGTCGGTGGCAGTTTAGGGGCGCAAGTGCTTAATGAAACGTTGCCCCAAGCGATGAGTTTTTTAAAGGACAGTAATATACAGATCAAACATCAAGCGGGTAAAAACAACGGCGACAAGGTACGTGCCGCTTATGCTAGCACCGCTAAGCAGGGACAAATCGAGGTCAGTGATTTTATTGATGATATGGCC
>JABSRV010000310.1 GCA_013214905.1 Psychrobium sp.
GCTTGGAGCGCTAGTAGCGCGGGTACATGGGTTCAGGCCGCAGGTATAAGTACAGGTTGGCATACAGTTACACTTGTTTTTGATGGTGATTTATCATTAGGCAATCGATTAGTTGGTTATTTAGATGGTGTTGCATTTACTACAGCTATCGCAGGGCCGTCCAGTCATATAGGTGCTGTAATTAACTCACATTCAGGTGCTATTAGCTTGGGCGGGATAGACGGACGGACTATATTCCATGATGGAGTTGTCAATTCTGGTCGTTTGTTCACCGGTTCTATCGATGATTTTTACCTGCACAATAAGGCGTTAACTGCAGGGGAAGTGATGACAATCCACAACTTAGTTTCACCATTAGTCATTGATATGGATGGTGACGGTATCGAAACATTGGCTAAAAATAGCAACGTTATTTTTGATATCAACAATGATGGTGTATTGGATAATACGGGTTGGGTTGCACCTGATGATGCCCTGTTAGTGGTTGATATTAATGGTGATGGGCAAATTAATAACGGTGGCGAATTATTTGGCGAAGGCATGATTAAGAGTGATGGCACTCGCGCTACCGACGGTTTTGACGCACTAGCTGAGTATGATAGTGATGGCAACGGTATTATTAATAATCAAGACGAACATTTTGAATCACTCATGGTTTGGCAAGACAAAAATAGTGATGGGGTGGTGCAAGATGGTGAACTGTCGACATTAGTCGACGCAGGTATTGAGTATATTAACCTTACGGCAAATAGTATTAGTGAGTCAGACAATGGCAATGTATTGGGTCTATTATCTGATTATGTTGATACAGATGGTAATAGCAAAGTCATTGCCGATGTTTGGTTTAGTTATCAAAATACCGACTTATTAGAATACGACGGGACCCAATTGTCCGAGCCACAAAATGAAACATCTTATGTACTCTTTACAGAGCATCAACAGCTTGAACATACTTTAGATTCTACGGAAGCTATTATCAGCCCTATCGCCGATAAGCTAGTGACACTTCCAGGGTTGGCACATCAATTAGATGGTTCTTGGGATGACATGCATTTAATGACCCAGATAGAAGAAGAGCAAACTAATGAATTGCCTGTCTTGTTAGATACTGTGTTTAATGATCCAGAACTATTACATCAAGAAGAGCCAAATATATCTACTTTGTTATCAGATACCAACAATATACTGCTAAATGAAATGGATTACGATCAGCAGGTGATGGTCAATGGATTAAAATTTGATATGATATTAAAAGAAGTGACACCAATTGATATAAGTCCTAACAGCTTGATAGACGATTTAACGTATGATTATTATTTGGACGTATAGTACGCTAAATATAACATTGGATTAATAAAATGCAGTGCGTCAATAGATAGTACAAAGAGGTATGTTAGAATGCTGCTCAATCATCGAGCAGCATTTTTTATTGCAAGCTCGCGAATCCCGCTATGGAATATCAGAAATGAAGTTTAGTCCCTTAATCACTCAATTAATCGAAGGATTAACCTGCCTTCCTGGTGTCGGTCCAAAATCGGCGCAGCGCATGGCTTTTCATTTGTTGGAGCGTAATCGCCGCGCAGGCGACGAGTTGGCGGTCGCATTGCATCAGGCGATGAGTGATGTTAAACATTGCGCGATGTGCCGTACTTTTACCGAAGACGAATTATGTCACATTTGTCAAAATCCCAAACGTAGCCAAAATGGTCAGTTATGTATTGTTGAAACACCAGCTGACGTTGTTGCGATGGAGCAAACAGGGCACTTTTACGGTCGTTTTTTTGTATTGATGGGGCATTTGTCACCGCTTGATGGGATAGGGCCTAGTGAGATTGGACTGGACAAACTAGAGGTACTATTACAACAAATGCCAATCAGTGAAGTGATCCTAGCAACCAATCCAACTGTGGAAGGTGAAGCAACTGCCCACTATATTGCAGATATTTGCCAGCAATACGAGATAAAAGCGAGTCGCATAGCACACGGTGTTCCCGTAGGTACTGAATTGGAATATGTAGATGGCACCACGTTAAGTCATTCTTTTAATGGCCGTATTACGCTTTAATCCGTTCGAAACTATCATGGTAAAGTGTATCAAGTTAATAAAGGGTCAGCGATGGCTCTTTTTTATGATCTAAATAAATGGGCATAAAGTATTGGTGATATAACAACAAGGGTAATACAAAGGATAGTGGTGCGCGATACAAGACTTGAACTTGTGACATCTAGCATGTCGAGCTAGCGCTCTACCAACTGAGCTAATCGCGCGTTTCATAACAATATTTGTTAACGAGGGCTATCTTATATAGCTGATAATGCAGTTGCAAGAAGTTTCTAACTTTAGTTGCTCAACTGCACATTCCATGACCAATCAAAGTGAATAGTGCCTATATTGCGGTTCATTTACTTTGTTTTTAATGCGGTTACGCTAGAATGTTGTCACTAATTAAGGGGGGATTTATGTTCACGGGTATTATTCAAGCGATTGTAGCGATTAAAGCCATCGATAAACAACCGGGTTTATGGCGTTTTGCTATGGACTTTCCATTGGCATTGCGTGAAAACCTACCACATGGTGCCAGCGTTGCTCACAATGGGGTTTGTTTGACGGTTAGCGCACAAGAATCAGGCATTGTTTGTTTTGATGTAATGCAAGAAACGCTAAGTGTGACAAATCTAGCCAACTGCCAAGCCGGTGATATGTTAAACGTTGAACGCGCCATGCGTTATGGTGATGAAGTTGGCGGACATATCCTATCTGGTCATGTTCAATTTAATGCCAAATTGATTGAACGAGAAAGCAATGCGCAAAATTCACGCCTGCGTTTTGAATGTGCAGATAAATGGATGAAATACATTCTAGAAAAAGGTTTTATTGCCATTGACGGCGCTAGCTTAACCTTAGGGAAAACAGGGCGTAACTGGTTCGAAGTTTATCTTATTCCAGAAACCCGAAGTTTAACAACGCTCGACAGTAAAGCGATAAATAGCGTTTACAATATTGAGATAGACAGTCAAACACAAGCGATTGTCGACACCGTAGAACGCGTATTAGCGGCACGACAATAACATGTTTTTATCTTTGACGGTTGTGTGTTATTGACTAATAGAATTGTTCATCGTCTGCATCGACTTTGACTTCTAATACATCATCGTCTTCGTTAACGTGCGTGACTAAATGTAGCTCTTGGCAACAATTGGTGCATTCATCGTAATAATTTTGGTCACCATTGCTTGCGTCTAAGTCAATGTGGGTATGGTGGCCGCAATGCGGACAAATAATAGTTTTCGCTTGTACCGAATCCATAATATACCTCAGGGTCTGTTTAGGCACCTAACGATGCCTTATGTTGGCGGCCTCCGTCGACGGTTAAAATTTGTCCGCTAACGTAAGGCGCTTGCACTAAATAGGCGATGGCTTGTGCTATGTCTTGCGCATTGCCTTTTCTAGCCAGTGGTATGTCATTAACTACCCGTGCTATATCGTCGTCACTGATACCACTACTTGGCCATTCGATGGCTCCTGGTGCAATGGCATTAACGCGTATTTCGGGAGCCAATTCATTAGCCAACGAGTACGTCATCATTTGCAGTCCCGCCTTTGCCATGCAATAAATAGTATGCGCTTTTAATGGGCGTTTTGCATGAATATCGCACATGTTTATAATCACGCCGTTGCTCTCCTTTAACATACCACGACATGCTTGCGCCAAAAAAAGCGGCGCGCTCATGTTGGTGGCAATGAGATCTTGATAGTCGCTTATTGATAGCGTTTCAATGGGCGTGGCGTAAAACGAAGAGGCAT
>JABSRV010000311.1 GCA_013214905.1 Psychrobium sp.
CAGCTCAACCATCTCCTTGGCTTCTTTCTTGCTAAAATCCAATTTTTCAAATAGGTGTTCTGCCATTTCGGCTTTAGTTAGTGCCATAAACTAGTCTCTTAATGTTGCACCAAATGAATCATTAGCAGCTTGTATTGCTTTTTCTACTACCAATGAGATCTCTTTATCTTCCAATGTACGGGTTGTATCCTGTAATGTTAAAGCGATCGCGAGGCTCTTGTAACCTTCCTCGATTCCCTGACCACGATATACATCAAATAAGTTTATGCCAACTAACTGATTTTCGCCAACATTTTCTATGATATTTATCACATCTTTTGCATTTACTTGTTCTTTGACCACTAGCGCTATGTCACGACGATTAGCCGGAAACTTAGATTGGGCGCGGGATACAGGCAGTTTTCTTGACAAAATAGCGGCTTGAGTCATCTCAAAAACAATGGTACGACCATTGAGGCCTAATGCCTTTTCATGCTGTGGATGTATCGCACCGATAAAGCCAACTGACTCTTCATTAAGGAAAATTTCAGCCGATTGCCCTGGATGAAGCGCATCTAAGTTGGCTTTTTTGAAGGTAAATTGATCAACGTCACCCGTCAAATCCATTAACGCTTCTAAATCGCCCTTAAGGTCAAAGAAGTCTGCAGCTCTGCTTTCGATGTCCCAATGCTCATCACTGTGTCCGCCAGCAATAACGCCTGCAATCATCGGATCTTGGCTAATACCGTGCTCGCTATCCTTGTTAGGATAAAAACGTAGACCTGTTTCAAACAAACGAACGCGTGTTTGTTGGCGTTTTTGGTTATTGCTAACCGCTTGTAACAAACCGGTCCACAAACTAACACGCATCACTGACATGTCGGCTGAAATAGGATGTGGCAATACCTTAGCGTCTAAATCACTAAACAATACACGTTGCTTCTTAGGATCAACGAAACTATAGGTAATGGCTTCGTTAAAACCGCGAGCAACCAATACCTGACGTAACTTAGCAACCGACAGTTGCTTTTCGTTATGATCGGTCATTTTTAAGGTCGCTGTTGGCGAAACATTAGGAATATTGTCATAACCGTAAACGCGGGCGATTTCTTCAACCAAGTCAGATTCGATATTAATATCAAAACGATAAGATGGAGAGATACACGTCCAGCCTGCGTCGTTTGCTGTGATAGCAATGCCTAAGCGGGTTAAGATATTAGCAATAACGTCATCTTCGATTTTAATACCTATGATGCGCTCAACGCGTGCACGGCGAAGTTCAATGCTCGCTGCTACAGGTAAATCATTACTCGATTGTGCTTCAACGATTGGTCCAGCTTGGCCGCCAACAATGTCTAACAATAAGTTAGTCGCTCTTTCCATTGCATCAAATTGCAATGCAGAATCAACACCGCGCTCATAACGATGAGAAGCGTCAGTATGAAGACCATATTTACGTGCTTGACCTGCAATGGCTAGCGGTGCGAAAAATGCACTTTCAAGCAAGATATCTTGAGTAGCCGTAGTTACACCACTGTCTTGACCGCCAAAAATACCGGCGATGGCTAGCGCTTTGCTATTGTCCGCAATCACTAACGTATTGTCGTTTAGTGATACTTCTTTACCGTCTAACAGAACCAACTTCTCGTCTTTGTTAGCTAAACGCACATCAATAGCGCCGTCAATTTTTGACAAATCAAAGGCATGCATTGGATGACCAAGCTCTAACAACACATAGTTAGTTACATCAACAACTGGATCAATCGAGCGTACACCACAACGGCGTAACTTTTCAGTTAACCACAATGGAGATTGAGCGTTAAGGTTAATGCCCTTAATAACACGTCCTAAATAACGAGGACAAGCGCTAGGTGCTGATAATGTAATCTCAACCTTGTCATCAATGGTGACTGGCGCCGCCGTAATAACTGGCGCTGTCACGTCCATTGAATTTAACACGGCTACTTCACGTGCCAAGCCTTTAATACCTAAGCAATCGGCGCGGTTAGCGGTTAAATCAACGTCAATAGTCACGTCGTTTAGTGCTAGGTACTCACGAACGTCAGTGCCGATAGGCGCGTCATTAGGGAATTCTAAAATGCCATCGCTGTCGTCCTGCATGCCAAGTTCGCTAAACGAACACAACATACCAAACGATGGCTGACCGCGTAGCTTGGCTTTTTTGATTTTAAAATCACCAGGCAATACAGCACCAACCATAGCAACCGCTACTTTAATGCCTTGACGACAGTTTGATGCGCCGCACACGATGTCGATAAGTTCATCACCGCCAACATTGATTTTGGTTACTTGCAGTTTGTCAGCGTCTGGATGACGACCACACTCAACTACTTCGCCAACAACAACTTTTGAAAACTGGGCTGCCACTGGTGTTACTTCATCAACTTCTAAACCAGCCATGGTAATTTGGGCTGATAATTCGTCACTTGTTATGCTTGGGTTTACCCATTCGCGTAACCATGATTCGCTAAATTTCATGCTCTTATAACCTTACTTAAACTGTTTTAGGAAACGTACGTCATTCTCAAAGAATGAACGCAAATCGTCTACGCCATAACGCAACATGGTTAGACGTTCAACGCCCATGCCAAACGCGAAACCGGTGTATTCTTCAGGATCAATACCTGCAGAGCGCAATACATCTGGATGTACCATGCCGCAACCTAATACTTCTAACCAACCGTTTTTGCCTTTTACGTCTACTTCGGCTGAAGGTTCGGTAAATGGAAAGTAAGATGGACGAAAACGAATTTCTAGGTCTTCTTCAAAGAAGTTGTTTAAGAAGTCATGCAAAATACCCTTTAACTGAGTAAAGCTAACATTCTTATCAACCATCAACCCTTCCACTTGGTGGAACATTGGCGTGTGCGTTTGATCGTAATCATTACGATATACACGGCCCGGCGATATAATGCGCAGTGGCGGCTTTTCAACTTCCATGGTGCGAATTTGTACACAAGAGGTTTGGGTACGTAACACAGTTTTTGGATCAAAATAGAACGTATCATGATCGGCACGTGCCGGATGATGATCAGGAATATTTAACGCGTCAAAATTATGATAATCATCTTCGACTTCAGGTCCTGCTTTAACGCTAAAACCTAACTCACCGAAGAAACTTTCAATGCGCTCAATGGTGCGGTTAACCGGATGCATGGTGCCGCTATCAAGGCGACGCCCAGGCAAACTCACGTCAATTGACTCAGTTGCCAATTTTTCATTGAGTGCAGCGGTGCGCAAGATACTACCTTTTGCGACAAGTTCTTGTTGTATTTTTTGTTTCGCCGCATTAATAAGCTGCCCTGCTTTCGGACGTTCTTCATTGGACAATTGACCTAGTGATTTTAACAAATCGGTCATCTTGCCTTTCTTACCTAAGTAAGTAACACGCACTTGGTCTAATGTTGTTAGATCGTTCGCGTCAGTAATTTCCGCTTGTGCTTGCTTAACAATTGGTTCTAGTTGCTGCATTAAGCTATCCCATTTAATGGTTTGCTTGGCTGACAAAGAGCCAAGGTATTAAAATGATTGATAAAGGTGGGCAATTCTACGCGATGAATACGCTAATAGCTAGGCTAGGTCATGCTATTTGTGCGATCACTGCA
Source organism: Psychrobium sp. (assembly GCA_013214905.1). Taxonomy (GTDB): domain Bacteria; phylum Pseudomonadota; class Gammaproteobacteria; order Enterobacterales; family Psychrobiaceae; genus Psychrobium. The sequence continues at coordinate 3,606 of JABSRV010000311.1, forward strand.
CATTTTTCACTACATTTCACTAAACCACACAATAAGCCGCTTTGAATGTTGTAGTGCAACCTATTTATCAACAAAAAATAACGCTGTACTGTCGATGAAATGACGTTATATACCCAAAATCATTGGAATTGCAGTGAAGCCGTCAAGGTTAGAATCGCCTGAGCTTATGTTCTATAAGTGATTGTGAT
>JABSRV010000312.1 GCA_013214905.1 Psychrobium sp.
CACGGGAAATGCGACATCAGTTTAAAGACTCTGGGGCTAAAGCGATTGTGATCCTAGCTGATTTGTTGCCTAAATTGACTGAGATTAAAAACGATACCGATATAGAAACGGTTATTGTTACTAATTTTGATGATTTGTTAACCGGCAATGCTCCTCAGCTTGAGCAAGGCATTAGCTTTAATCAGGCGATGAGTATCGGTGATAAACTGACATTAAAACCACGGTCAACGCTTAGTTTAGACGATGTCTGCGTATTGCAATATACAGGCGGTACGACCGGCGTATCAAAAGGTGCATGTCTGACTCATCGTAATATACTGAGCAATGCAAGTCAGACGTTGGCCAGAATAGTTAATCGATGCGATGAGGGGGATGGGGTTTTGGTTTGTCCACTGCCGCTGTATCATATTTATGCCTTTTCCGTAAATATGGTGATTTACTTCGGTCGTGGTAATTTGAATGTGTTGATCCCAAACCCTCGGGATATTGATGCTTTTGTTAGTGCAATTAAACCCTTTAAAATTACTGGTATTTCAGGAATTAATACGTTGTTTGTTGGTTTGTGCCATCATCCTGAATTTAAGAAATTAGATTTTTCAGACTTGAAATTGTCTATTTCTGGCGGTAGTGCATTAACAGTTGCTGCGGTTAAGGTATGGCAAGAGATTACTGGTTGTACGATCACCGAAGGTTATGGCTTATCTGAAACCGGGCCGGTGGTTTGTATGAATGAACCGGGCAATGAGCAGATTGGTTCAATTGGTAAGCCATTGTCTGAAACCGAGGTCGAAATTTGGGATACTAATGATCAACCTGTCGCCGTCGGTCAAGAAGGGCAAATAGTGGTCAGGGGGCCCCAAGTGATGCCTGGCTATTGGAATATGGCGGCTGAAACGGCATTAGCGATGAAGGACGGATTTTTCAAAACCGGCGACATCGCGGTAAAACGTGAAAATGGTTGCTTTAAAATTGTTGATCGGCTCAAAGACATGATTATTGTTTCAGGCTTTAATGTTTATCCCAATGAAATCGAAGAAGTGCTAGCCAGCTACCCGAATGTATTAGAAGCGGCAGTAGTTGGCGAGCCTGATGAACGCTCGGGAGAGAAAGTTTGCGCCTACATTACAGTTGAAGACCTGTTTAATGAAACAGATCTGATTACTTATTGTAAGGAGCAACTGACCGGGTACAAGGTTCCTAAAAAAATAGTGGTGCTTGAAGCTTTACCTAAGTCGGCGGTTGGAAAAATACTGCGCCGTGAGTTACGACATTAATCGGAACCTCACTGTCATGAGGCGTCTGCGACAGACAATTTGACCTTTGCTCAGTACAGCTTGGGAGCGTCTAAAAGATAAATGAGCAAGTAAGAGTCACTTTACAGATTAAGCCTGAGCAGCTTTCAATGGTCAATATTATTATTAATATTATGTTTTGGAGTCGTCATGGGTAACATCGGTATTTGGCAAATTCTTATTGTCGCAGTGATCATTATTATACTTTTTGGCACGAAAAAGCTACGAACCTTGGGTAGCGATCTGGGATCCTCGATCAAAGGATTCAAGCAAGCGATGGCGTCAGAAGAAGAAAAAAAAGCTATCGAATATCAAGAAAAAACAGATTCAACTATGGTAAACAGTAGCAAAGAAAGTGCTGAAAGCAACGACAAAAGACAGGTATAACCAGCGATGCTCGATATTGGACTATGGGAGCTAATGGTTATCGGTGTACTCGGCTTGATAGTATTGGGACCGGAACGACTCCCTGTAGCAGTTCGCACGGTTTTAGAGTGGATCCGCACGGTAAAGCGCACGGTAAAGCGCATGGTAAATAACGTAAAGGACGAATTGGCTCAGGAACTTGACATAGATAAACTTCATAGCGATCTAAAAAAAGTCGAATCTTATAGCAAAGACTTGAACAGCAAGCTTGATCCAAAAAATCGCCACCAATCAATCAAGTCGTTGCTAGAAGTTGTGAAAGATGTAACTTGTCCCGACGAAATATTGGATAATAGAGAGGCTGTTCAGGAAAAAGAAGGAAAATAATGTTGCCGCAACAACAACCCTTAATTTGTCACTTGATCGAATTAAGCAACGACTTATTACGGGCGGTTCTTAGGGTCTGTCTGTCTTTATTTGGCTGGTTATTTTTCCAATGATATTTATCACTATATGTCCAGACCGCCTACATGCTAAATGCATTTAGCGGGTTTGGGTAAACCGGCGATACGGGTTGCCTGTTTGGCAGGCCCTAAAGGAAAAAGCGAGTACAAATAAACGCTATTGCCTTTGTCCTTGCCAAACTCTTTCGCCATCGCCTTAACTAACATACGCATCGCTGGGCTAGTATTGAACTCAATGTAAAATTGACGTATAAAATGCACCACTTGCCAATGCTCATCACTTAACTCAATATCTTCAAGGCTGGCTATATGGCGCGCCAAGTCCTCACTCCAATCAGACAGATTGAGTAAATAATCATGCTTGTCTACGTCAAATGACTTACCTAAATAATGAATGCCTGTGCTCATAATATTCTACTTATTAACAAAATTGGTACTAAAAAAAATCGGTATTACCAATTCACAATAGGTGAATGGCTGGTGGTAAGTTCAACAAACTGACTTAAGTTAATAATGCTTAGTTTGTCATTTTCCTTTGCTGCGGCTAATAGGCCGCGCGCGATAAGATCGCTTTCTAAGGCATACACAGCGTTAAATTGAAGCCAGCTGCCCGATAGTGTGGCCGCAATCACGCCATCTTGGCATAAAATGATAGCTGCATTAGTTTGCTCACTTGGCAAAGCCTTAACAAAAGGACTGGAGTTGGCGATTATTAGCATCATTAGAAATTGATTACCTGATCAAATTGGGCTAGTTTGGCAAACCATTGTTGCTCGCTTAATGGCTCACCGTCGACAATAAGCTGCGCCGCCGCAATATTTCGCTGCGTTAAAGATGCTTGGCAAAAGTACACCTGCTCAACATCATACATTTCCAGCAAACCATAGGTTTTACTCAAGTCTTTATTGCCACTGAGAGCAGCGTTGGTATGGGGCATCAGCTGATATAAACCGTCACCTGTAAAAAACAACGCAACAGGGCGATCATAACTGGCATTAGCCAGCAACATATCGAGGCTTTCGCGGTAATTGATATTGCCAAATGGCGCCGTGCTATTAATGATAGCGAGATTTTTCATCTTGAATTACCCTAGAATTGAACCAGTCTGTCGGCCATGGCCGAGGCCGTCACAAATTCGCCTAAACCGCCAAGACGAAAACCAGTCGCAAGATTATGGTTTGGCAAATGCTGCTCTTTCGCTAACGACTCATCAACCACACCTCGGCGTAAAGACGCAGCAACGCAGCTAATTAATGGCACATTGGTATCTCGGCTAAAGGCTTGCCACAAAGCAACAACATTGACCTCATCACTGGCAGGGCTCATTAAGGCGTTGGTATTGCTAATGCCTTGCTGATAAAAAAATATTTGATTGATGTTATGTTGCTGCTTAACTAATTCATTGGCAAATTGCCAGGCGCTATAAGCACCCTGACTATTAATAGCGCTGTTAACTATCAATACGTAATTTAAACTCATTGTTGTCTCGGCATCATAAAAGAAAGCATAAAAATAAGGCGAAAAAAAAGCCCCGCCGTAGCGGAGCTAATTGTACGGCATTTTATACCGTCACGACACTACAGAGTTAGTCGTCGCTGCCGCCCATGCCGATAAGAGCAAGTAGGTGGATAAACAAGTTGTAGATGTTTAAATACAAAGACACGG
>JABSRV010000313.1 GCA_013214905.1 Psychrobium sp.
CCGTCGCCTTAAAGCTGCTGGGTTTAAGCGTGTGGAAAAGGTCGAGCATCTGATGGGAGTCAGTGCGCAGAAATAATAACAATAAAGGGCTGGTGACATTGGCTCATTAAGAGGTGATTTTGGAGTTTATATAACTATCAAGGTGCCTCGCGCAATATTTTTTGTCACTGGATCCCTAGTGAAATGACTTATTGGCGTGCATTAATTATCATCATAACCTACTTCATATTACCCTATCCTCCAACTTTTATTTAGCATATAAATGGTGTCATTATTTGTCCCGCGTTTTGAAGGAAGTTTATGAGTAGTTTGTTTAAGGATTTATATAATCCTGAGTTTTATGAGAAGTTATCCAACATTTTAATGCAAACTCTTGCTCGCTTTGATGCTAATGCGTTTACACGATTGATCTTTAGCGACCAATTTGACGGCTATGAATTAAAGCAGCGCATGAGTCACACCGCTCAAGTGTTACACCAGTTTATGCCGAGTGAATTTGAACATGCGAGTCTTAAACTGATTGAAATAGTTGAAAATTTACAAGCGGCGGGCATTAGCGAGGGCAGTGTCGAGTTTATGTTTTTGCCGCAATATATCGAGCTATTTGGCATTGACGACTTTGACCATTCGATGACGGCTTTTGAGCAGGTGACTCAATTTACTAGCGCTGAATTTGCGGTGCGGCCATTTCTGATTAAATATCCCCAAGCGATGCTGCAACAAATGCAAGCGTGGACAAAACATCAACACCCTCGCGTTAGAAGATTAGCTAGTGAAGGTTCTCGTCCTCGTTTACCTTGGGCGATGGCATTGCCCAGTTTTAAGCAAGATCCACAACCGCTATTAAATATTATCAACGCCTTATATCAAGATTCTGATGAAGTGGTTCGGCGTAGCGTCGCTAATAATCTGAACGACATTGCAAAAGATAACACTGATTTCGTTTTGCAGTTCGCGACAACTCATTTGGGCGAAAACAAAAATACAGATAGGTTGATTAAACACGCTTGTCGAACCTTATTAAAGCAAGGTAACGGCGAAGTATTGGCGTTGTTTGGTCTTGGCAGTGACGAGCTAGAGGTAAGTAACTTAGTGGTGAATACCCCGCAAGTAACCATTGGCGATAAGTTAGATTTTAGCTTTGAGATTGTGAACGTTAAAAATGAATCTCGTGTTATTCGCATCGAATATGGATTGTATTACTTAAAGAAAAATGGCGAACTTGCACGTAAAGTATTTAAAATTAGTGAACGAGATATTGCTGTCAATGAGCTTCAAAGAATCAGCCGTAAACAATCGTTTAAAGTTATTACCACGCGAGTATTTTATCCCGGAGAGCACCAGTTATCTATTATCATTAACGGTCGTGAATTTTCAAAAGAGTCGTTTATGTTGCTAAAATAAGTCCGGCTGTATTAGTCTACTGAGTGTATCATCCGTGGATTAATAGTTTCTGAGGAGCATTGATCACTCATTGGGTACTTAATGCGACACAAGTTATGTTTTCTTTTTAATTTGGCAAAGGCCTGACGAAATTTATTCACAGTCATTATGTTAGTTTGCAGACTCATCGCAAAAGAGGGGGTAGATGTAAAGGCATCCGCGACTATGCCAAGGGCGTCTAGCGACATGTCATACTCGACTATTGCGTTCTTTAAGTGCTGTGGTGAGGCAATGATTAGATCTAGTCGACCGCGCAGCAGCATGCCAATGGTTTGTGTAAGATGGGATACTCGATTGATTTTTCGAAAACCTTGATATTCTAAAAATTCAACATTAGCGGTGCCTATCTGACTCCCAACACGTAAATTTTTAATGCTATTGAGTTTAGAGAATACGGCTGTATTTTTAGCTAGCGCATAAAATAGGACGGGTTTTGGGGTGGTAAATTGACCAAGCCAATGAAATTTATTTTCCCGCCATAGTGTTCTGTTAATCGTGTAAATTAAAACATTTTTTTCATGTTGTGCAATATGATAACTGCGAGCCCACGGATATATCTTAATCTTATAATTAACCTTCATCGCGTTTAATAAATATTTTATTAAACGCGTATTAGTGGGTTTTAACTGTCTGTTTTACAAGTGGTTATGTGGTTTTAGAACTTCAGTCACAACCTGCAGCTGTGCTTCTGTAGCGTGACACAACGGCACGATAAAAAGAAACAAAGTTAAGTTAAAAATGAAAATACGCATGTGTTAAATTTACCAAATATTGAATCAATAAATATAGCATATGCTCACCTATTGCCCAGAAGGCAACGTTAAAAATGTGATCTGTGAAAAAATCATCGATGTAAATACAAGAGGAGTGAAAATGAAATTAGTGGTAGGAACATCATCAACATGGTCGATGCGAGCATGGTTGTGTTTGAAGTTAGCTGATGTCGATTTTGAAGAGTTTGTTATTGATTTAGCCGCTGATTCATACACGGAGCAACTTCAGCAGCACTCAGCATCTAAGTTAGTGCCTGTATTACAGTTAGCGAAATTACAAATTCATGACTCACTTGCTATTGCTGAGTATGTTAATGAATTAGCGGATTATCCGCTGTACCCTAATGATGTTAATCAACGTGCCATCGCGCGCAGCTTAGCCGCGGAATTACATTCGGGTTTCTCCACGCTTAGAAATGAATGCCCATTTTCGCTTGATAAGGTTATTCCTGTGGTTATGTCACCAGCTATTGCCAATGAGGTAGCGCGGTTAGAGTGCATTTGGTCACAGGCTAGAGGCGAGTTCTATTTTGAGCAAGCGGGCATTGTTGACGCATTTTATAGCGTGCTAGCATATCGACTTGCTACTTACGGTATTACGTTAGAAGGGCACGCTGGTCAGTACCAACAATCTTTATTGCAATGGCCTTTATTCAAACAGGCCATCGCACATTGGCAAAAATTATCAAATGGTTAATCAACGCAGCCTATTTTAGGCAAGAAGGGGTCGAGCAAACCTTGTACTTTAAATGGGGTGGCTGTTTTTGAATTATCAAAAGCTACGCGAACCCCGTCAAGGTGACGAAAATCACCAGCGGCATTTAAGTGCCAAAGATTATTTGATCGTTGTTCAAAGCAGAACTCGCCGGTATCGCCGTGCATAATTAACACTGGTTTATTTAGCCGCTTGGCTAGTGCTTTAAATGCATTGCGATAAAGTCCGAAGGCGTCACATGAACTACGATCTTGCTCATCACATTGTTTACTTTTTAGTACGCTTTTTTGATAAATATCGGCTTGAAAACCAATGATTAGTGCATCATATTGTACTGATTTTTTGGTTATTTCCTCAAGCCATAATAAATTGAATTTATCTCTTTTGTCTGCAACTTCGATAGCTTTGTCTCGTGAAGACATTCTAATTTGAGCGCGGCCATTACTGGTGCCAACAATGTGTAGTGTGGCGACTGCTAAGCGATCACTAAGCCACAGTTTATTTTCTATTTGCTGCTTTTGTGCGGTCACCTCGGTTAAGTTTTTATCTAATAACGGAGCTGTTTGATACATTAGATTTTTTAAATAGGTCAAACGTTCTAATTCATCAAAACTAGAGAACAATAATAGTCGATCGCAATCGGTCCAATCGTTGTCACCTGGCGTATAAAGCATTTTTCCTGGGTATACTTGACCTAACAGCGCCTTATGCTCTTGTAATAATTCGTTGGTACAAGACGCGCCGCCCGATTTCATATCGCCTAAGTGCATCACCAAACGTGGTTTTACTTGATTAATGGCTTTAAACAGTGAGCCATTAGGCGCAAGTAACATGCCCTTTT
>JABSRV010000314.1 GCA_013214905.1 Psychrobium sp.
CCGCGCGGTGTTGGTTATGGTATTGCCACTATTCGAGTCGATGGCAATGACACATTAGCTGTGTTGTTAGCGACGCAAACCGCGCGTGAATATGCATTAGAGCATAATAAGCAGGTATTAATTGAAGCAATGAGCTACCGTTTAGGCGCTCATTCAACGTCAGACGATCCAAGTGGTTACCGCTCAAAAGAAGAAGAAGAGATGTGGGCCAAGTTTGATGGCGTTTTACGCTTTAGAAACTGGATGGAAAAACAAGGCTGGTGGGACGACGCAAAAGAAACTGAGCGTTATGCGACATATCGCACCGAAATTTTGGCGCAGGTAAAGGTATCAGAAAAAGTACCACCGCCATCGCTTGACGAAATTGTTACCGATGTTTACAGCGACGTACCACGTCACCTAAAAGATCAGCTTAGTGAACTAAAAACTCATATTGCTAAATATCCTACTAGCTATCCTAGTTCTGCAGAGGGATCACACTAATGGCTGAAATGAATTTATTACACGCGATCAATAATGCATTAGAAATCGCGATGGAAAAGAACGACAAAGTATTATGTTTTGGTGAAGACGTTGGCCATTTTGGCGGCGTATTTCGCTCAACTAGTGGCTTGCAAGAAAAGTTTGGTAAGGATCGTTGTTTTAATACACCACTTACCGAGCAAGGCATCATCGGTTTTGCAAACGGCCTAGCCGCGCAAGGCAGCGTGCCTATAGCTGAAATTCAATTTGCGGATTATATATTCCCGGCGTTTGACCAAATCGTCAATGAAACGGCTAAATTTAGATACCGCAGCGGTAACGAATTTAACGTAGGTTCATTGGTTATCCGCACGCCATATGGCGGCGGTATTGCGGGTGGTCTATATCATTCGCAATCTCCAGAAGCTTATTTTACCGGCACGCCTGGGTTAAAAATTGTTGTACCGCGTAACCCGTATCAAGCGAAAGGCTTGTTATTGGCCAGTATTAGTGATGACAATCCGGTGATATTTTTTGAGCCTAAACGTTTATATCGTGCGTCAATAGGTGAAGTGCCAGCAGAAGCTTACGAGATTGAACTGGGTAAGGCGGAAATCATGGTTCAAGGCAGCGACATCACTCTGTTAGGCTGGGGCGCGCAATTAGAAGTGATTGAGAAAGCCGCCGAGATGGCCAAAGAGCAAGGCATTTCGTGTGAAATTATCGATCTAAAAACCTTGTTGCCTTGGGACGTTGATACGGTGGCTGAGTCTGTCGTTAAAACCGGTCGATTATTGATTAGCCATGAGGCGCCATTAACCGGTGGTTTTGCTGGTGAAATCTCGGCAATGATTAGTGACAAGTGTTTCTTGCACCTTGAATCGCCAATTGCTCGTGTTTGTGGGCTAGATACACCTTATCCGCTTATCCAAGAAAAAGAATACGTAGCGGATCATTTGAAAATTTTTGAAGCGATTAAAGCATCAGTTAATTTTTAGTCACCCAATAACGTGTGTATAGGAAAGACAATGGCAGAAGATTTTTTATTACCAGACATCGGTGAAGGTATTATCGAGTGTGAACTGGTTGATTGGTTAGTAGAAGAAGGCGATAGAGTTATTGAAGATCAACCTGTTGCTGACGTAATGACTGACAAGGCGTTGGTGCAAATTCCGGCGATGCATACTGGCATTATTACGCGCCTTTATTATAAAAAGGGCGACATTGCTAAGGTGCATGCACCACTGTTTTCGATTGAACCAGAAGGTAGCGCACCAAGCGTACCTGTCGTCGAAACGTCACCCGTACAGGCCGACACGACATCAAACATGCAAACTGTTATCAGAGAATTTATTCTTCCAGATATTGGTGAAGGCATTATTGAATGTGAAGTGGTTGACTGGTTAGTACAAGTTGGTGATGTGATTGAAGAAGATCAACCTATTGCTGATGTAATGACCGACAAAGCGTTGGTGCAAATACCAGCGGTTGAAGCGGGCATTGTGACCGAGTTATTCTGGAAAAAAGGCGCGGTAGCTAAAGTGCACGCGCCGTTATTTTCATATTCGGTGACCGAGCAAAGTACAGCTAGTGCACCAAGCATTAGTTCAGCGACAAATGATGCTGCGGTGAGCACCGCGACTGTTGCACCGTCTTGCGCCACAAGCGTTGATCACACTGGCAACAATAAAAAAGCCATTGCGAGTCCAGCGGTGCGCCGCGTTGCTCGTGAAATGAATATTGACCTCACTCTGGTACAAGGTTCTGGTAAAAATGGTCGCGTGTATAAAACTGACCTTGAAAACCTTAATAAAGTGCCAATGCAAAGCCAGACTGCGCCAAGTCAAGTGGCAGCAGTATCGCCATCTGTGCAGGCTTATGATCATGTGTCTCATGTTGAGCCTATTAAAGGCATCAAAGCAGCGATGGCACGACAAATGGTTGATTCGGTGTCTAGCATTCCGCATTTCACTTATTGTGAAGAAATTGACATGACGGCGCTAATCGAGCTGCGCACTGGCATGAAACAGCAATATGCGGATCAAGGCATTAAGCTAAGCATGATGCCTTTTTTCATTAAAGCAATGTCTTTGGCACTTAATGAATTCCCGATTTTAAATACTAAGCTAAATGATGATGCTAATGAGCTGCGTTATTTCAGCCAGCATAACATCGGCATGGCGGTAGACAGCAAGATTGGTTTACTGGTGCCTAACATCAAAGCGGTGCAAGATTTATCGATTGTTGGCGTAGCGCAAGAAGTTAATCGTTTAACAGACTCAGCTCGTGCGGGACGCATTGCGCAGTCCGATCTAAAGGGCGGCACCATTACTATTTCTAATATTGGTGCCATTGGCGGCACGATTGCGACGCCTATCATCAATAAACCAGAAGTGGCGATTGTTGCGTTGGGTAAGTTGCAAAAACTGCCTAGATTTGACGAAAACGGCCAAGTGGTCGCACGTCAAATTATGCAAGTGAGCTGGTCTGGCGATCATCGTGTTATTGATGGTGGCACCATTGCTCGTTTTTGTAACTTGTGGAAGTCTTACCTAGAACATCCAACAAAAATGTTAATGGTTATGTCGTAACCGATTTTAAGGTCTGTTGATCTTAGTCGTTATTAATATTAGCGTTTTAAAAAGATCACCTTTCAAGGTGGTCTTTTTTTGTGTTAAATTAAGTCATTCATAAAGACTTAAGGTGATGGGAAACAGTGTTTTATAAGCCAGCATTTAGTAATCATCGTGTACTCGCACCTGGCAGTTGGCAGGAGTTGGCGCAGGGCCAATGGTTAAAAGAGCAGATGGAGCAAGCGATTGCGCCGTGGCTTGCGCGGACCTTTGGCTATCACATGCTAAAGATTGGGTCGCTTAGCCATCAAATGGACACACAAAGTTCGTCGATCAAGCATCAAGTTGGGATTGCGCCGCAATTAGGCGTTGATCTAATCGCCGACATTTCTCGATTACCGTTTCAAGACTCCACCATTGATACTTGCCTATTGGCCCTTAGCCTTAATTATCATCATAATCCACATCAGCTATTACGTGAATTAAATCGCGTGACGGTGGCGGGTGGCCACATGATCATTATAGGTATGAATCCAGTGAGTCCACTTGGTTTAGTCAGTTTGAGCCCACAACTTAGCCATAAATATCCATTTAATGGACGATTTTTTACCCAGTCACGCGTGAAAGATTGGCTAGCGGTATTGGGTTTCAAGATAGTGGCTGAGCAAAAGCTGATTTATTAGAGCCTATTGATAACACCGCATAAAAGCAAATCCCTGC
>JABSRV010000315.1 GCA_013214905.1 Psychrobium sp.
ATTGTTGGCGGCGATACCGATAAAGCATTGCAATATGCTCAACTGATCAAAGCAATTGACCCTGTAAACGGCATCGAAAAAATAGCCGATATATATCAAAAACTGGAGAAAGCGGACCTCGCATTACAAACATTAGATCAGGGTATCATCAGTTACCCAAAGAGCAGTGAGCTGCATTTGGCCAGGGCACTCAACCGTTTTGACGACGAAGCATGGCCTCAAATAAGAACAGATCTAAAACAAGCACTGCAATTTAGCCAACAAGATGCCCGTGGAAATATTCTTTACCTAATAGGTAAAGTGTCAGCGCTATCATCGGCCCACTCTACTGACGGTGTCGATGCACTCAATGAAGCATTAACGATCAGTAACAAGAATTACATCCCTTGGATCCATCTGCGACTCGCGCAAATATATGTTAATGCTAAAAACTTAAACGCAGCAAACACCCACCTTGCCATGATTAAAAGTAAAGATAATGACGCGCTAGAAGAACAAATAAAATTACTGACTAAAAAAATGACTCAACATAAGTAAATTTAACGCCTTTATAACTCACAATTTTCGTTATTTTGGCGTAATTCAACATACTCACTTTTCTGTATTTATAGTAAACGGCGCGACATATGCGAAAACCTTAATCTTAAATACCCCCTTGCTAAAAGTCATCAGACGATTCAAGTCAAAAACGGCTTAGCAATACTCGTTCAGGCTTTTGGCGCATTAGACATTAACGTCCAATTTCGTTATCGCCCTGACAAACGCTCTATTATGGAAGCAAATGAAGGCTTAGTTGCTGGCGAATTTGTGCGTGTGTCAAATATTACAGATATATATCCTAACGTTGTAGTGGTACCGGAACCTTTATCAAACATCGCTCTGGTGGCTTTCTCTCTACGCCCTGACATTGACTTATCTCAATATAAAATAGACCACTTTACCATTAGATGGCTCAATTTTATAAGGCGCTTGGTGCATCGCTCATCACCTAACTTTGCATTTTTAAATAATTAATTTATGTTTAAGAGACCGAATCTGACACAGGGAGAAACAGAGAAAACTATGTTATTGTTAAGTTTATTATTTAGTATTAGGCGTCACCTGACTAAATAATGTTACCACAAGGATAGTTTAGTGCTAATTTACCGACTAAAACAATTTATGTATTTCACATTAGTTTGTTTGGTATTACTTTGTCTCATCGTAACAGCAATGGTTGTGCTAGCCATTGGAGATACCCCTCTTCCTCACCAGAACTCCATTATTACAGCCCAAAGTGCGCAACAAGCTAAACAAGCAATACAACGTAATATAAGAAAATTTCAACATAGAAAACAACTTGTCAGCCTTAAGTTATCAAATCAAGAATTACAAAGCATAGTAGCCATCGGCCAACGAACTCAGTCGGATTTACGTGTTAGAACGACCATTACTACGCAAGGTATTCGCTTAGATATTAGTAAAAAAGTATCAATGTCCTATTTCGGCAGCTACCTCAATATATCGATATTTATTCCCCCGTCCAATGAGCATCTGGAGTTGTCATTATTAAAAATTGGTCAACTGGAATTGTCAGGCCGTTTAGCGCTTTATGTTGTTGATAACATTCTGACTCATTATACAGGGACACCACTACTATCGGGTATAAAGAGCGTAACCACATCAGCTGACCAACTAACTATCAACTACTCACTGCCTGAAGGAAAGTTACGGTTAGGTCAAAATATAAAAAAAATCATATCTGAGTTTAGTACTAAACATAGTCCTTTTGGCAATGCATTAATTGTGCGGCATTATTATCAAAAAATCATTGAAACAGCCAATGCCTTGCCAGAAAACTACGATGTATCGTTGGTATTATTTATTCGACCACTATTTCAACTAGCCAACCAACGCTCCAAAGAATATGGTAAACCAAATGAAGAAAACCGCGCTGCATTATTGGCCATTACCATGTACTTTGGTTTGTACCGTATCGAATATTTTATAGGCCAAGTGCTTACTCCAGCGATGAGAGAACACAAAAGGACGCATCATATCACTTTGGCGCAACGTCGTGATTTAGCGCAACATTTTATATACTCCAGCACCATAGAAATTTTCTCTAATGTACAGGCCAGTGATCTCATTGGTGAATTAAAAGAATTACTTGATACAAGCAACAAAGGAAGTGGATTTAGCTTTATCGATTTAATGGCCGACCGTGCTGGCGTAAGGTTTAGTCAACTATCAACCAACCACAGCCAAACAGCTAAGACAGTACAGCGGCTAATCATCGGTAAGTTTTCTGAAGCTGACTTATTTCCCTCTATCGCAGACTTACCAGAAGGACTGACTCGACAACAATTTGACCAAGATTATCGACACTTGGATTCAGCACCTTATCTGCGCTTGCTTAGTAAAATTAATCAGCATCTAGAAACAATACCGCTATACCGCTTAAAATACTGAAATACAATGGACACCCACAACTATGCCTGAGTATTTACCCATCACTAGTCCGCTTACGTTTTAGCTCGTAAGCTTTTACCATGTTGATGTGAAAAATCTCGTAAATGCTCAGTCGTGCCTGAAAAACTACCATATTGACGTCTAAAATGCTTAACAGCCATTAACCAGTCATCGGTATCTATACCCAATGTGGCCAAGATATTGGGCTCAATGACTTTCACATAACTCGTTTTTTTAAGGTCAATTTGGCGACCACTCCAATCAACCAATTAAAAATAATCCGAGTAGTTAAATGGAATAGCGTTTGTCTCGCTGACTCCAGCAAATGGTAATAACGCTGTTGGTTGTTCGTTAATTGATATATCGGTGTTCTTTTGGCGGCGTTGTTTTTGATAAGATTGATATTAGGTGATGCGCTTTTGGATGGATGTAAAATCACTTTTCGATAAGTTAGACGCAATGCCTGCTCTAATGGGATTTAAATCGACATAGGCCATGCAATTTAATAGCGCAATGTCATCAAGCAGCACTTGCGACTTAAAACGCCCTTCCCACTAATTTTTATGGAAAAAATTACAACAGCTTTAGCTGGCCCGAAGGGTGAGTTCCATGGATGGCAGCGCATAGAATCGGCCTGTACATTGGTCTTCTTTGTTGGCTTGGCGTGCGATGTGCTCATTTAAACATTTCATGTACCAAGAAATATCATAGAGACTGCCTCTCCATAACTTCACCAGCTTTTCGACCGCCTGTAAATGAGCGGCGCTTATCGTTTCTTCTGTTAAGTAGCGATCTATCAGTAAGTGCCCGTTAAACAAGCGATTCCAACGTTCAATCACTTCATCCATTGATCAAACATCAGCGGTGACCTTATCGACTTGCAGCACCAGATGATAATGATTGCTCATGCGGCATATGCAGAGATGTTAATTGAAAACACCTTAGATAATGTCATGAACCGATCAACAAGCCATTGCCGGCGATGATTAAAGTTATCCACTAATCTGCTCATCACCGCATGACTAACTGCGGCGAACATACAGGTTAATAACATGATAAAAACTGGTCGCGGCTAAGTCGATTTGAGAATATCTTGCACGGGTCATATATCACCTCTGCTAGTTGCTGTGGCAGACAAGAGCGGATTTCAATCCTCTTTTAGGGAACCCCAAACAGCAAAAAGCCCGCTAAATCTTTCGACTTAGCGGGCTTCTTTATATAAGTGGCGGAGAGATAGGGATTTGAACCCTAGATGGGCTATAAACCCATGCCGGTTTTCAAGACCGGTGCATTCGACC
>JABSRV010000316.1 GCA_013214905.1 Psychrobium sp.
GTGATTGAGTAATAGCTGGCTATTGGGATTGAGCGCAACGCAGTAGATTGGTTTTTAGAGCGTTACAAAACCTGACTTGTCATTGGTGATGGGTATTGATTAATCGCCTTGTTAACCGCCATCATGGCGGCTTTTAAAGAGAGTATTTATGGAAAATATTGCAGTAGTAGGCATCGCCAATTTGTTTCCGGGATCATCGGATACAACGCAATTTTGGCAGCAATTGCTCGAGCAACAAGATTGTCGCAGCGTAGCAACGGCTAAGCAAATGGGCGTTGAACCAAGCAAATATCATGGTAAAAAGGGCGATAATGACAAATTTTATTGTGTGCATGGCGGTTATATCAACGAGTTCGATTTTGATCCATCAGGCTTTAATGTTGATAGCGATTATTTAAGTAAACTCGATGACTTAAACCAGTGGGCGTTATATGTCACCAAAAAGGCGCTAACCAATGCGGGTTATTGGGGCGCAAAAGCGCGGCAAGAATGTGGCGTTATATTGGGTAACTTGTCGTTTCCAACCAAATCATCGAATCAGTTGTTTATGCCGCTTTATCACCAAGTGGTTGATAATGCGCTAAAGCAACTATTGCATAAAGATTTTGAGTTAAGCCATTATACCGAGCATAAAACTACCCATGCAGATAATGCCTTAGTAGCGGGATATCCAGCGGCGCTGATTGCTAAAGCGGCGGGGCTTGGTGGTTCACATTTTGCGTTAGACGCAGCCTGTGCGTCGTCTTGTTATAGCGTTAAACTTGCTTGTGATTATCTGCATACCGGCAAAGCGAATATGATGTTGGCGGGCGCGGTGTCTGGCAGCGACCCAATGTTTGTTAATATGGGGTTCTCAATTTTTCAAGCTTACCCAGGCAATAACATTCACGCCCCTTTTGACAAGAACTCGCAAGGATTATTTGCCGGCGAAGGCGCGGGCATGATGGTGCTAAAACGTCATAGTGACGCAGTACGTGACGGCGATACCATTCACGCGATCATTAAAGGCGGCGCATTGTCTAACGATGGCAAAGGCGAATTTGTATTAAGCCCAAATACCAAAGGACAGGTATTGGTGTACGAACGCGCTTATGAAAACGCGGGCGTTGACCCTAGCGCCGTTGATTACATTGAGTGTCATGCCACGGGTACACCAAAAGGCGATAACGTAGAGTTACGCTCGATGGAAACCTTTTTTAGTCGTGTTGGCAATAAACCTTTGCTGGGCTCGGTAAAATCAAACCTAGGTCATCTATTAACAGCGGCGGGCATGCCCGGCATGACCAAAGCGATGATGGCGTTAGAAAAAGGACAAATTCCAGCCACTATTAATCTTAATGAGCCACTGCAATCAAAAAATGGTTATTTTACCGGCGAGCAAATGCCAACCAACACAGTAGAATGGCCAAGCGTTAATAATGATACACCACGCACCGCAGGCGTAAGCGTCTTCGGATTTGGTGGTTCAAACGCCCATTTGGTGTTGCAACAAGCGACTAAGACTTTGCAAACTGATTTCGAGCAAGCAAGAGCTGTGCAGCCATTGGCTATTGTCGGCATGGACGCACATTTTGGTCACGCCAGCAATTTAAGCCAATTTAAAACCCTGCTTGATAACAATGACAATACCTTTGTTAGTTTGCCAAAACAGCGCTGGAAAGGCATCGAGCAAGATCAATCTGTGATGAATGCGCTGGGATTAAGCCAAGCACCTAAAGGCGGTTATGTCGAGAATTTCGATATTGATTTCTTACGCTTTAAAGTGCCGCCAAATGATCAAGACTGTTTGATCCCGCAGCAATTAATGATGATGAAAGTGGCTGACAATGCGGCAAAAGATGCGGCATTAGTCGAAGGCAGTAATGTGGCAGTATTAGTAGCCATGGGCATGGAGCTTGAGCTTCATCAATATCGCGGCCGCGTTAATCTAAGTACCCAAATTGAGCAATCGCTCATTGAGCAGGGCATCGAGTTAACCGAAACTCAGCGAGAGCAGCTAACTAATATTGCGAAAGATGGTGTGGCCTTTGCCGCGCAGCTTAATCAGTACACAAGCTTTATCGGCAACATCATGGCGTCGCGAATTTCGGCGCTGTGGGACTTCTCTGGGCCTGCCATTACCGTGTCGGCAGAAGAGAACTCTGTTTATCGCTGTATCGAGCTTGCTCAAAATCTATTTCAAACCAGCGATGTCGACGCGGTGATTATCGCCAGTGTTGATTTGGCTGGCTCTATTGAGAATATCACCTTGCGCCAGCATTATGGGCAGGTTGATGTGCATGCATCATCGGCCTCTGACGTATTAGCTAAACATAGTTGGAACGTCGGTGAAGGCGCGGCGGCAATTGTATTAAAACCACAATCACAGGTGGAGGCTAATCATAGCTATGCCAGTATTGATGCGATAGCGTTTGCACCCGGCAGTGACGCCGCTGCCATTAACAAAGCCAGTGACAAAGCATTGAGCTTGGCAGGCGTTAACCGCGATGCAATAACGAATGTCGAAGCACATGCCAGTGGTTTTAGCACTGAAAACGACAGCGAACGTCAAGCGTTTGCAGCGCTTTACCCACGCGCGTTTGTAGGCAGCGTAAAAACCAATATTGGTCATACGTTTAACGCATCGGGCATTGCTAGTATTATCAAAAGTGCACTGGCGCTTGACGGCGCAACGGGTAATAACTTAACCGCTATCAACGGGCTAGGGCGAGATGATTGCTGTGCTCATTTGATATTGTCAGGTAATAACACACATTATCAAAAACCGGCATTAACAAATCATGTCTCAGTGCCCGTTAAAAAACGTCCGCAGCTGATTAAAACAATTAGCTTAGGCGGACAATTAATGAGCCAAGCGATTGTTAATGCACAAGGGGACGCGTTAAACGCGATTAAGCAACGGTTCGCCTCAGGCGTAAAAAATCGAGTATCAAACCCAGTACAGCTGACTAACTTAAGCCCACAAAATATAGATAAAATCGGATTGAGTACACTCAATCAAGTATTGCCAAGCACGGCAAGTATTCAACCCATTGAACAAAACGTAGCAGAGATAAATATCGCCGCTAACGTTGGAGTGACTGTGAATATCTCAAATAAACAAAACAAGCAAACTAACACACATACCGATAAGCAAATCCAAGTTACTGACAGATCCTTAGATCAGCGCGCTGCAACGCACTCTGCATTCTTAAAAAATCGCCAAACGGCGCAGCAGCAATTAGCCACGTTGATCGAAATGCAGGCCAATGTAAGTGCCGGCAGACCCGCTTACGTCAATTATAGTGCGATAAACGCCGTTGCTACGCCAACACTAAGCGTGGTATCGAGCGTTGCGGCTAGTACGCCTAGTCAGTTGACTAGCATTGAGTTTAAAGTACAAACCAGTGCGAGCGTTGAATTAGCGCAATCTGGCTTTAAGATCAAAGGCCCTGTTGGTTACGACTATCCGCCGCTGGTATTAAAAGAACGTTACAGTCAGCCTGAAAACGTTATTTGGGATTATGAGGATCTGGTTGAATTTGCCGAAGGAGACATTGGCAAAGTATTTGGAGCTAAATATAACATTATTGATGGCTATTCTCGCCGTGTACGCCTGCCAACCACTGATTATTTGTTAGTGACTCGGGTAACCGAATTAGATGCGACGATAAATGAATATAAAAAGTCTTACATGTGCACCGAGTATGACATTCCAGTTGACGCGCCATTTCTAATCGACGG
>JABSRV010000317.1 GCA_013214905.1 Psychrobium sp.
ATCCGTCGCGCTATGAAGCGCGCAGTACAAAACGCAATGCGTCAAGGTGCGAAGGGTATTAAAGTGAAAATTGGTGGTCGTCTTGGCGGTGCTGAAATAGCTCGTTCAGAATGGTATCGTGAAGGTCGTGTACCTCTACATACTCTTCGTGCTGACATTGATTATTCAACAGCTGAAGCTCTAACACAATACGGTATCTTAGGTATCAAAGTGTGGATCTACAAAGGTGATGTTTTAGGTCCTTTACCACTTAAAGTTGAAGAGCCTAAGAAGCAATCCAAGCGTAAGCCACGCGGTAAATAGGAGACTGAATAATGTTGCAACCAAAACGTATGAAGTTTCGTAAAATGCACAAAGGCCGTAACCGTGGTCTAGCTAAAGGATCTGAAGTAAGCTTCGGAGAATTTGGTCTTAAAGCGGTTGGTCGTGGGCGTCTTACTGCTCGTCAAATCGAAGCTGCACGTCGCGCTATGACTCGTCATGTAAAGCGTCAAGGTAAGATTTGGATCCGTGTATTCCCTGATAAGCCAATTACTTGTAAGCCACTAGAAGTGCGTATGGGTAAAGGTAAAGGCAGCGTAGAATATTGGATTTGCCAAATTCAACCTGGTCGTGTTTTATATGAAATGGAAGGTGTTTCTGAAGAACTAGCGCGTGCAGCGTTCGCTCTTGCAGCAACTAAACTTCCTATGAAAACTACTTTTGTAACTCGGACGGTAATGTAATGAATACAGTCGAACTGAGAGAAAAGTCGGTTGAAGAGCTGAACGAAACGCTATTAGAATTATTACGTGAGCAGTTTAACATGCGCATGCAAAATAGCACCGGTCAGCTTGCTCAAACTCATTTGTTAAAGAATGTGCGTCGCGATATCGCACGTGTAAAAACCATTCTAACTCAAAAGGCAGGTGTGTAATGAGTGATAAAATCCGTACTCTTCAAGGTCGCGTAGTTAGCGACAAGATGGACAAATCTATTGTTGTCTTAATCGAACGTCGTGTTAAGCATCCTATGTATGGCAAGTTTTTAACTCGCTCTACTAAGATTCATGCACATGACGAGACTAACCAATGTAAAGAAGGCGATTTAGTAGCAATACGCGAATGTCGTCCTCTATCTAAGACTAAGTCTTGGACTTTGGAGTCAATCATCAAAACTGCTTAATCTTTGATTAAACAAATTTGATGTGAAAAAGCGACCTTCGGGTCGCTTTTTTTATGCTTTCTATTTAAGGGGGTTGTACTATTTTGTACAAGTCACATATATCGAGTAGATTCGCTGGCCAATATCCGTTTATAACGGTTAAAAAATTAAATTAGATTAATTATTCGACACTCAGTGTGCGAAGATGTGATGTTTATCACCGTTGCATAGCGCTGTTCAATCATGTTCTTATTGCGTTATACCCCGTAAGGTATTGTTTGGTAATGCTAAAATTCCTATTTTCGCGCCGTGTTGGCATTGTTCACTCGTTGAACATTTAACTATCATAATAAAATTATTCTTGGTACACTAGCGCGCCTCTTAATGGGAAGGGGTCCATACTGAACGGTATGGATTTAGTTAAATAAGCGGAGCATATAATATGATCCAGATGCAAACTAGACTAGATGTGGCTGACAATAGTGGCGCACGTCGAGTACAGTGTATTAAGGTTCTTGGCGGTTCACATCGCCGTTATGCGCGCGTTGGTGACATCATCAAAGTTTCTGTTAAAGAAGCTAATCCTCGCGGAAAAGTGAAGAAGGGTGATGTAATGAACGCCGTAGTTGTTCGTACGTCTAAAGCCATCCGTCGTTCTGACGGTAGCTCTATTCGTTTTGACAACAATGCAGCTGTAATGTTAAATGCTAACTTACAGCCTGTTGGCACTCGAATCTTTGGTCCAGTGACTCGCGAACTTCGTACTGAAAAGTTCATGAAGATCGTTTCACTAGCACCAGAAGTACTGTAAGGAATTAATCATGGCAGCGAAAATTCGTCAAAATGATGAAATCATTGTTTTAGCCGGTAAAGATAAAGGTAAGCGCGGTAAAATTACTCGTGTTCTTACTAACGGTAAAGCAATTGTAGAAGGTGTAAACCTTGTTAAGAAGCACCAGAAGCCAAACCCACAAATGGGCGTAGCTGGCGGTATTGTTGAACAAGAAGCATCGATCCAAATATCTAACATTTCACTTGTTGATGCCAATGGCAAAGCAAGTCGTGTTGGTTTCCGACTAGAAGACGGCAAAAAAGTCCGTTTCTTCAAGTCTAATAATGAACTAGTTTAATTCGGAGTTAACGATGGCGAAACTGCATGGTTATTACAACGAGACTGTAGTAAACAAACTTAAAGAAGAGTTTGGTTTTACCAGTGTCATGCAAGTCCCTCGGATTGAGAAGATCACCCTTAACATGGGTGTTGGTGAGGCTCTTTCTGATAAGAAAGTTCTTGACCACGCGGTTAAAGACATGACAGCTATTGCTGGTCAAAAACCTGTGATCACTAAAGCACGCAAATCTGTTGCAGGCTTTAAAGTCCGTGAAGGCTACCCAATTGGTTGTAAAGTAACTCTACGTGGCGAGCGTATGTGGGAATTTTTAGAGCGTTTAATCTCTATCTCTATTCCTCGTATCCGTGATTTTCGTGGTTTAAGCGACAAGTCTTTTGACGGTCGTGGTAACTACAGCATGGGTGTACGCGAACAGATTATCTTTCCTGAAATTGATTATGATAAAGTTGACAAAATCCGTGGTATGGATATTACCATCGGTACAACTGCATCTAACAATGAAGAAGGTCGAGCTCTGTTAGCCGCATTCAACTTCCCATTCCGCAAATAAGGTGTAGGGTTATGGCAAAGCAATCAATGAAGGCCCGTGAGGCCAAACGCGCTAAATTAGTAGTAAAGTTCGCTGAAAAGCGTGCAGCTCTAAAGGCGATTATTAGTGGCATCACTGCTACTGAAGAAGAAAAATGGGACGCAGTATTAGTATTGCAGTCATTACCGCGTGACTCTAGTCCGTCACGTGCTCGTAACCGTTGTAATATTACAGGTCGCCCACACGGCTACCTTCGTAAGTTCGGTATGAGTCGCATAAAGACGCGTGAAGCGGCTATGCGTGGTGAAATCCCTGGCTTGTCAAAAGCCTCTTGGTAATCGGAGTACGCTAATATGAGCATGCAAGATCCTATAGCGGATATGCTAACACGCATCCGTAATGGTCAGAAAGCAGCAAAAACTGCTGTTTCTATGCCTTCGTCAAAACTTAAAGTAGCTATTGCTAGCTTACTTAAAGCTGAAGGTTATATTACTGACTACGCTGTTTCTGGTGAAGTTAAATCAGAATTAGAAGTTACTTTAAAGTACTTCGAAGGCAAACAAGTTATTGAAACTATTAAGCGCGTAAGCCGTCCAGGTTTACGTATCTATAAAGGCAAAGACGAGCTACCAAAAATAATGGCTGGCATGGGCGTTGCTGTAGTTTCTACTTCTAAAGGTTTGATGACCGATCGTGCAGCACGTAGTGCTGGCATGGGTGGCGAAATCATCTGTTACGTAGCTTAATAAGGAGTTTACAATGTCACGTGTCGCAAAAGCACCCGTTGCAATTCCGGCTGGCGTAGAGGTTTCTCTAAACGGTCAGGAACTTACTGTTAAAGGCAGTAAAGGTACACTAACTCGCGTATTTAATGACGCGGCTGTGATAACCATCGAAGATAAC
>JABSRV010000318.1 GCA_013214905.1 Psychrobium sp.
TGAACCCTAGATGGGCTATAAACCCATGCCGGTTTTCAAGACCGGTGCATTCGACCACTCTGCCATCTCTCCAGCGCGGTGAATAATATAGTAACCCTGCCGCATTGCAAGCCCCAACAAAGAAAATTTAGGATTTATGTTGCCTATTGCCTATTCATTAAGCAAATACCCTTAGTTTTCGCATTACGCGCTGAAGAAAGTTAATGAACTGACATTGGGATGTCGTTGAGATGCCTAATTAGCGCTTACAAAGCCTTACATAGAATGGCCGTGGCTCGTTGTATTATGAGTACAAAACAACCTTTAACCTCAACGCGAGCAAACAATGAATTACAAATTACTATTACCCCTTTCCCTCCTTTTATCAATGCCAGCATTAGCAACGTCGCCAAAGACTATTGAGAAGCAGCATGCAATATTCTATGGTGTAGGTCTAGCGGATATGTCGTTTTTAGCAAAAAATGAAAAGTAAGATTTTGACAATGGCGCCGTTAGTGAGTTTGGTTACCGCTATCAAATTAACGACACTTTTGCATTCGATACACGCTACATAAAAACATCATCGCTAGGCTTCAAGCAAATATTGTCGCTGGGCCTATTAGACGGAACCATCGATTAATCAGCCGTTGTAGCGTCTATGCAAGGTCGCTTCGCTGTTACTAACAGCAACTTTCTCTACGCTAATGCAGGCGTGAGCTCTTATCAATGGCAGTACACTAAACACGGGGCGTGGACCAATAAAGCTGACCAACGAAAGCTTGACGATTCTGGTACAGGGGCATATTGGGCGTTGGGCGCAAAGTACCATGGTCGCATATCGAATTATCAGTAGAAAGCAAGTGGCTAACAATGGGCGATGTTAACGTCAATAATGTAGGCGTAGCCATCGATTATAATATAACCTCAAGACATAATGCCTCTAGTTTAGCGTAAAAATTAGAGGCATGTAATACAAGCCTCATTGAGGAGAAGGAGTAATAATGATTAATTTACGGAACGTTACTATCGGTTTGAGTATGGCTTTTATGCTTACAGCATGTATTTATCAGCCATATGACGCAAAGTCACCGAAAGAATATGCCCAATTCTGGTGTCAGCCAGAGAATATAAAGAATTCTTTAGCGTATCAATTAGCCAATCAACATCCAAATAACCATGTAATGCAACCTCCTGCGCCACAGCCACGAGGGATCAGTGATTGTGATATTGTGCAACTTAAATCTGCGCAGAAAACAAGCACGCACTAAGTAGCGAAAAATCAATGGCTAGCGTCTACAAAGAGTCATATAACGTTGACGTTCAATTAGTGTTATTAAATCTTAATGACGCTAGTCACTAGCCAATTGAATGGCAGACATTGATTCGTTATAAGTTATGTTGCGTTGCTTAGCGCTCTCGCTTGCTTATATTGTCGTTGGCGTTTAATCTTGAGGCATACAAAATATGATGGATTTTAGCCGCTTATCGCCGCTAAAATTCTAATAAAGCTTTAAGGATATACACAGTGCTGCAACTCCCTACATTAAACCTCAAAGACAAAGTGAGTAGCCAAGAATGGCAACTCCGTGTCGACTTAGCCGCCTGTTATCGATTGGTTGCTCATTTTGGTTGGGACGATTTAATTTACACCCATTTGTCAGCCCGTTTACCAGGCACCGATGAGTATTTAGTCAACGCTTTTGGCCTGACCTTTGATGAAATCACTGCGTCAAATTTAGTTAAGGTTAACCTCGCTGGTGACGTATTAGACGATACACCCCATACCATTAATCCAGCGGGTTTCACCATTCATAGCGCTATTCATCAAGTACGTGAAGACGCCCATTGTGTTATTCATTTGCATACCAGCGCGACTATCGCGGTGGCAACGCAAAAAAATGGTCTGTTGCCTTACAGCCAATATTCAATGTTCTCACTCTCTTCTCTGGGTTACCACGCTTACGAAGGTTTAGCGGTCAATGATGAAGAGCGAAAACGATTGCAAGATGATTTGGGTGATAACAATCATTTATTACTGGTGAATCACGGCGGCTTAACCGTTGGTCCAACCGTTGGTGATGCTTTTATGCGTATGTATGACTTGCAACGCGCCTGTGAAATTCAGTTAACAATTCAATCAGCAGGTCAACCGAGCACCTTGGTCGCGCAGCCAATTCTCGATAACATTTACGCCCAAGCGAAAATAGTACATACAGGCTCAACCGGTGGTCAACTTGCGTGGCCTGCCATGTTGCGTAAAGCCTATCGATTAAACCCAAATTTCATGACCTAACGTATACCAACCTCGGTATGATTTGGTGTCATTGCCCTTACTATTGTGAATACAAGAGATTTACGGAGAACATTAATGAAAGTTACATCGGTCGAAGTATTTGATATTGATTGCCCAGATCGCCAAGGTTGGAACCCTGTGTTTGTACGCATTCACACGGATGAAGGTCTTAGCGGTGTCGGCGAAGCCGGACTTGCTGATGATTTAGGTCATAGCGCGGCGGCGCATATGATAAAAGAAATGGCCGAGGCGTTTCTAATTGGTCATGATCCATTTCAAACCGAGCTATTATGGTCACGAATGTTACGTGAAAGCTTTTGGGGCTTAGGCGGTGGACCGATAATTTACGCAGCAATGAGCGCTATAGATACCGCGCTGTGGGACATTAAAGGCAAGGCGCTCAATGTGCCTGTTTATCAATTGCTCGGCGGTAAGGTAAATACAGATTTACGCACCTACGCCTCACAATTACAATTTGATTGGGACAGTGAATTTAAAGCACTGTCACAGCCAGAAGAATACGCTGAGGCCGCGTTAAAGGCGATGGCTGAGGGTTATGATGCGGTTAAGGTTGATCCCATCATGTACGATAAAAATGGTCAGACTTATTATGATCGCACAAAAATAATTTCTCGCGGCGAAATGAAACTATATCGCGCCAGAATGCAGGCTATTCGTGAAGCCGTTGGCGATGAAGTGGATATAATCTTTGAATGTCACAGTCTGCCCGGCGTTACCACCGCTATTCAACTGGGTGAAATTGCCGAAGAGTTTGATTGCATGTTTTATGAAGAGCCAGTGAATTATCTTAACCACTCGTTGCACGCTAAGGTCAGCGATAAAGTGAAGGTGCCAATCGCAGGCGGCGAGCGTTTGTATAACCGCTGGCAAGTACGTCCTTATTTTGAAGATCAAAGCATTGATGTATTACAGCCCGATATTGGTTTATGTGGCGGTTTTACCGAAACCAAAAAGGTATGTGACTATGCCGACATTTTCGATATCCGTATTCAAGCGCATGTATGTGGCGGGCCTGTTGCGACAGCCGCCGCGCTGCATTTAGAAACAGCCATTCCAAACTTCTTGATCCACGAGCACCATACCTACGCTATTAAAGCGTGGAACAGAGAGTTATGTATTGAAGATCCACAACCGGTTAACGGCAAGTTTAATGTGTCGGAAGCACCGGGACTTGGCATATCTCTCAATGATGAGATTGTGATGCGGTCCCCTCGCCTAGTGATTAAATAAACGGTAGCTATTCATTAAGCATATCGAAAAGCGTGTATACCCAAAATCATTGGAATGGCAGTGCAGTTTTCCGTTCCAGACAAAACCTGAGTACCTACATCACTGCTTTAGCTGACTTCCTTATGCCACTGGCATAAGGGTTCTGCTTT
>JABSRV010000319.1 GCA_013214905.1 Psychrobium sp.
AACTGAAGAGCCGGATGCGGTAGTGCCGCACGTCCGGATCTGTGTGGGGTCGGCTCAGTAATGGGTCGCTCTACCACGATAAAGTTAATCATTCACCTACATGGAGTTCATGTGAGCAAATATCTCGTTATTTTTATTTTAGTTCTTTCATCGTTTGGCACCCAAGCATCAAACTTGATCAATGATGAGCGTATTCTGGAGCAAACAAACTGTTTCAGTTGGATTTTTACGGACTATGATTCATGGCGTAATGGCATGGAGAGGAAATATAAAAAGAAAATAAAGTCTGATGAAAAGCTTAAACAAGCTTTGATTCGATTTGATTCTACTTTTGGTCGGGAAAAATTTGATTTGTATAAGAGCCAATTGTCGTGCAGTACCTTTAAGTATATTGTCGATGGAAACATCGTTAAAGGCTATGTAATCAAGCCTAAATTAGCTAAAAATAAATTACCAGTATTAATTTATAACCGTGGTGGTAATGGTAATTTTGGTGGTGTCGTTTTTGGCTCGATGATGCGTAATTTATTTCCTATTGCTAGCGAAGGCTTCATTATTATAGGTAGTCAATATCGTGGAACTTTCGCTAAAAAATCTACTGCCTATGATGAATTTGGAGGAGAAGATGTTAAGGATGTAATCGCGTTATTAGATTATATCCCAAGTATTGAAGGTGCTGATCCTAAACGTATTGGTATGTATGGTGCAAGTCGTGGAGGTATGCAAACACATTTAGCGTTAAAACAAATGAAAAATGTAAAAGCTATAGCAACTATCGCGGGAAATTCTGATTTATTAAAGGGGCTGACCTACCGCCCTGAAATGGAAAAAGTGTTTAAACATCGAATTCCTTTTTATGAAAAAAACAAAGTCAAAGAATTAGAAAAACGCTCAGTGCTAAACTGGGTCGCTGATTTATCACCAAAGGTACCAATCTTGCTTTTGCATGGCACTAACGATAAACGCGTTTCAGTTAATCATTCTATTGATCTTGCTACTGCACTATCAAGGAATAATATTCCTCATAAGCTTGTTCTATATCTAGATGACAATCACGGTTTGAGACAAAACAGAAATAAAGCGAATAAAGAACTAGTTAGTTGGTTTCGCAAGTATCTATAAAACGTCTAACAAATGCCTCAGTTCGACAGCTAGCCACCGTTTAGGTGGCGTTAATCATACATAACTAATCCCTGAACTAACAGTGGCATAGCTATTTCTAATGTGCTATGTGCTCCTTAACGAGTTAGCTCTACATTCAAAAACGCTTTGATATTTCGATGATGTGACAGGTTTATGGGTAAGTGCAAACTATTTAGCGATCTTCTTTCTTTGCGGCTAACATCTCTTGCCAATGTTTGATGTATTGTGGCATTGGGGGGGATTGCTTGTCGGTGCCAGTGAGCTCTAATAACGCATCGGTTGAGAGTACTTTACGTTTATGCACAAACAATCCTTTGAGATTGGCTATTGCGTGTACCTTGCCAGCACTCACAAATCGTTGTTGTATGTAAAAATATTTGTCATCCCACGCGATTATTTTTGATTCAATGGTGCATGTTTGCCAAGGTTTTAAGTCTTTGATAAAGGTGATTTCGGTGGAGCTTACAATGGGCAGCCATTTCTTTTTTAAGAGTTGTTTGAAAATGCCGGCTTCACTCATCATCCATGTTCGTGCTAAATCCATTAAGGCCAAGTAACGTGAGTTAGTGAGATGAAGATTGATATCAACGTCCAGTGGTAATACCCTGAAATTATAGTGGCTGGTGTCGAGCAAATCTTGGCTCTTTTTATTGCGCGCAATGGTCCAAAATAGTAAATAAAATAAACGAAAATATAAATTCATTGATAACACCGAAGTTTAATTGGTCAGTAAACGCGTAATTTACGGTTAGTGACTTGAAAAATCAACAAAAGCCCATAAATAGATAACATAATCTTTTATTTGAGAAATAATCATGTCTAATGTCGTTGAATTAACCTTAGAAAATTTTCAAAGCACCTTAATAGAACAATCACCTGAGCAGTTGGTATTGGTAGAGCTGTACTCTCCCCGTGATGAAGCAGGAAGGGCTATGTCACAGCAATTGCTTGTTATGGCTAGTGAACTTGGTAGCGCGCTTGTTTTTGCTCGTGTTAATTGTGACGAGCAACCACAGATTACCTCTCAGTTTGGCGTTTCATCGGTGCCTACATTGATTTTGTTGCGAGCCGGACAACCTATCGATGGTTTAACCGGCGTAACACCCATTGTTCAAGTGCAAGACATGCTGGCTAAATATTTGCCGAAAAAAGAAGATGAGTTGTTGCTAAAGGCGAGCGCGATGTTGCTTGACGATGACGCCGATATTAATACCATTTACACGATTATCAAAGAAGCAATCACATTAGACGCTCAGCGGTTGGATATTAAAACTTGTTATATCGAGGTGTTGATTAAGATAGGGCAGTTGGACGGCGCGCAGCAACTACTTGATGTATATTTACTAGAAGATAAAAACGCTAACTATCAACGACTAGTTTCGTTATTGGAATTAGCGCAACAAGCTGGTCAGTCTCCTGAAATTACCGCGCTTGAGCAACAACATGAAAGCGAGCCAAACAATAAAGAAGTCAGTTTGCAGTTAGCTATTTGCTATAGCCAAGTCAATAAAACGCCCCAAGCGCTAGATATTTTGTTTGGCGTATTGCAAAGTGAACTAGATTTTAGCGATGCTAAAAAGCGTTATTTAGATATCATTGCTGCACTGCCAAGCGGCGATCCACTAGCATCAAGCAGTCGCCGTAAGTTATTTAGTTTGCTGCACTAATTAAGTTTAGCTAAATTTTAGCAACGTTAAATTATAACCGCGCCAATAACAGGCATTGGCTTTTGACAAAAGGATTGGCATTGCCTTGGGCTTTTTCAATTCTTTGGTCGCGCTTACATTCTCGCAAGGTCACTGGATCTTGCTTGTCCCAGGCGCTGAATAATTTCATCTGACTTTTACTTATTTTTAATTTGTATTGTTGTTTAAAATAAAAGTAAATGCGGGCGATATCACCGCGTCTGTTAGCCGGCGGTTGCACTTTACGCGCTTTAAAGTCGACCACTACCGGACACGTGCCATATTGTTTTGGTGTTGCATTCCAAACACTGAAACGATAGTTAGAGCGATCGCCGTTAACTTCACCCACAGCCGCCACTAAATTATGTAAGTCGCCTTCCATTTTTTGAAATGTCTTATCGTTTCTGGTGCAGTTCTTTCGCCGACCTTTTTGCCAGCATTGACGCTGATGCCCAAACTCCCATGCGGGCACAATATGTTCCCACTCGATACGACTCGCTCGTTTTAATTGTTTTCTAAATTGATAACCGCAACTAGCCAGCTCCGGTAATAATTTTTTGCCTTTGCGGGTAATGTTACAACCGCAATAAAAGCTAGTATCGTCAACTTGATGTAGTTTGTTGGCAATTTTCTTTGCTTGACGGAAATTTGAATGGGCGGCATCACAAATGAATGAGAATGAGAGTAATAGGGCAACTATAATGTATTTTTTCAACGAACTGCTCAGTGGGTTATACCCGTTATCCTTGAAACCGCAGTTTTATTAAGAAATACGTCCTGTATTTCTCCAAAGGCCGTCGCAAGCGACGTTCAAAATATTT
>JABSRV010000032.1 GCA_013214905.1 Psychrobium sp.
ATTTTTTCATCTGCAGAAATTAATGGAACATATTCGTCATTAACTGTATTAATAGTATTACCCATATTTTGGATCAACACATTCCTCTTATCTAAAACAGCTACTTCTGCATATTTAACTTTAGCTACTAAATTGTTTATTTCTTCATTTGACAACTCTTTATTTCCTGAAATAAGCTTGTAGGCATTGTAATAATTTATTGCCTTTTTAAATTTCATATTAATATGAGCTATGGCTGCCTTGTAACGAAATAATTCTAAACTAACCGCACTACTCGATTTTAAAAAATTTTCAAACAAAGTTTTAATTTGACGAGGTATAAAGAAACGCACCATATTGGCACGCTTTGATATTGGTTCTTGAGTAGGGTAAATTTAATTCAGCGTAAATTGACGAACTTGATTGGACAAATCTTGCGCCATATGACTCAAATCGATAGCCGTATCACTCACACTATCAATGGCCGCTTGGTTTATATTGGCTTGCTCGCCGAGCTCTTTAACACTAGATTCAATTTGTGTACTCTCAACGGTTTAAGCATTGACAGCACTCTCTAACTGCTCAAGACTTGCTAATGATTCTTGCGCCCCAATATTTAAATCAACAAGTGGCGTGACCATTTTCGCCAGTATTTTCACGCCTTGCTCCAATGCCGGTTGACCCACGGCAATATGCTCAACCGCATTTTCGGTTTCTGCATCTATTCCGTCAATCACTTGGTTAATTTCAATAGTCGCTTGCGCCGTTAGCACCGCTAACGCTCGTACTTCACCAGCCACGACAGAAAAACTACGACCACTATCTCCCGCACGTATGCTTCTATTTATTGTCGCATTAAGTGCTAATCAATTTGTTTGGTCGGCAATGTCACTGATCATGGTAATCAGCTCACGTACAGATTTCGCTCGATTATGCACTGCATCCGCCGAATTACAAATGGTGCCAGATATAATCACAAATTCAGAGATCACTTTTTTTATCATATCGTTGCCCTAACTGGCCAAATCACGAGTGGTCAAAGACTGGGAATCGGCCAGTTTTCCGCGTCGGAGGACTGACGACTGTGCAATGATAACTCAACAACGGCTCGGCCAATCGCATCGATTGCTGCCACTTGTTCTGTCTATCCGGCATGCACTTGCTGCACTGGTGTATCTAATTTCTGCGCTGCATTTTCTATGCTGGCCGATGATTGTTGAATAGATGAAATCAGGCCTGACAAGTTTTTTCGCATTTCTTCAATGGCGTTTAATAAGGCGCCAACTTCATCTTTACGTGGTTTAATGTTGGTTGCTTTCAAATCACCCTGTGCAATATTTTTTGCCAATTCGACAGTTTCATTCAGTAGATTAACAATGCTACGGCTAACATTGAACCTAATAAAAATGCCAGTACAGCAATGACAATCGTTTACACCTCGTTATTCGGCAGCCAGGGCGATTAATGATAATGCTCCAGCGCCATTTCAACATATTCACCTGTTGCAGTGAAATTCTTATTATAAATCTTTTAGCGCGCCATTATCGTCTGAAATTGCATAGGCGTATTTTCAGCAAAGCGATTTTTCACTTTTAAAATGGCTTGATCTAATAAACGGTTTTCACTATCCATATCTTTATACAAAGCAATACGGTTCACCCGTTCTTCGGTGGGTAAATTTGCAGCACTAATAGCGCCGAACGCTGAGCATGAGATTTAATCGCGCTAACATCGATAAATTGGCCCACATCTTCGGTCACAAATGCCTGCGCCGTTAACGACTGTTTATTCATTTGAGTAATGGTGATGCCATAGATAATGACTAACAACAATACAATAGCAATAAAGCTCAAGCCCAATCGCTAACTAATACGCATATTAGATACTACAGACATGACAATTCTCATATAAAATTAAGTAGCATTATACTATCAGAGGTATTGCCATTTGATAGCTTAAAGCAGAAGTAATAATTTTAGTCGGGGACAATAATCTAACTTTCGTCTAACGTATTATTACCATAATTAATAGTCATTTCCACTTTACTAAAATTCTGCTGCAACTGTTTATATAACAATAAGAAATCCTCACCGCGGTTGGCCGTAAAGCGCCACGTTTTATGCGCTATTTGCTGTGCGTCATCGTTAAAATTCAATCCTAATTTATCTGGTATCGGTTTTACGGTTGAAAATACAATGAAACTGCCTGAAACAGAACCAACGCTTGATGTTTTTAAATTGAAGAGTTTACTGCTCGTCGTTAATTGTTTGCTTAACACTTTAAATTGTGTGTTGTTCACGTTAACAACAGTGTTAAGCAAGCTGGTCTTTTTAGGTTTGGCTAAGATAGTGGATGAACGTTCGTTCGCAGACGCCTTACTAAGTTCTAGTATGTCTGTCGTCGGGGAGTTACATGCAGTCAGCAATATAGCACTAGAAAGTAATAGAAATTGTGATTTTAACACTTTTATAATCCTTTTATTTGATGCTAACAGTATAGTTTAATGATTGTAAACAGTTAATTTCTTGTCGTGATTATCACTTTTCCTATTTTGTCATGTTGTTTAATGTCGCATTATGTTAAGTTGTCGCCAACTACGTTGCGCACATGTTAAGTCACTAGGTTGTATCCGTTACATAATAGCAACTATGAAAACAACTTGTTGCGCGTAAGTATATATTTTGGTTCTATTGACCAAAATAATAGATTTTATAAAAGGATTAATTTTTTGCCGTATTTTAAACTTTCTTTACTATCGATAGTTGTATGCTCTTCTATCGCCTCAGCAGCGGGTACAGCTGCAACTCATGACAACTATTTCAATGCCAATAGCGCTGTTAAAAACACTCAAGCTCAATTCAGCCAAGGCTTAAATAAAGTATCTTTAGCTAAGCAAGTGACCGTTGCAGGCATGAAGAGCCACTTCGATGATACGCTAAATAGAGCAACTTTTATTTGGGCGTCTAAAAATCAACATGTACCGTCATTACAACATCTTGCCCCTGAAAAGCGCACTCAAGCCGCCGCTGACTATTACTTAAGCAGCCTAACGGGTGTAACAACTAATCGCTCACTGAAGAACAAAGCAGTATTAAGCAATATGCATAAACAAGGCGGCGGCGCTGTTATTGCTAAATACAAACAAGAAGTTTACGGCATAGAAGTTTTTAATCGTGAATTTAATATCATGATCAACCAAGAGCACCAACTTGTCGCCGCTTCTGGTTACCTAAGTGAGCGACGTGCGGTTGATGCTGCAGTTGCCATTAACAATTTTGGTTCACCGCAACAAGCTATCAGTCATGCTTTTACAGCAATGGGTGGTGAAGAGAAAAATGTTCGCATCTTCGCCGTTGGCGCTGAAGAAAATAAATATCAAAAATTTGATAGTGCGACCATTGGTGAAGGTTATAAAATAATTAACCAACCACGCGCTAAAAAGGTTATGTATGAGCTAAATGGCAAGCTAGTTGCTGCTCATTATGTAGAAATTGAAGCAGGTAAATCGGATGAAATGAGTTCAAATTACTTTGCTTTTGTCATTGCCGCTGATACTGGCCGTGTTCTTTATAAAAAGAATTTAGTCAATTCAGAAAAATCATTTAGTTATCGAGTATTTGCCGACAGCACGTTAAACAACGTACCGCACGATGGGCCATTGGGGGATGTGTCTCCGTGGCCAGCAGCGAAAGTTAATGATTTGACCACAAAAATAATAGATGCCGAGTTAATTTCTCTTATTGCAGGCCCTATTAGCACCAATGATCCGTGGTTGGCTGATGATGCTGTAATTACTTCTGGCAATAATGTAAACGCTTATGTTGATGCTATAGCACCACAAGGCTTCACAAACGGTGATTACCATGCAGAAACTACCAGCGCCAACACCTTTGATCATCCATTAAACACCGAGCAAAATCATTATTCGGTAGATAATCGCAAGGCTGCAATTACTAATTTATTCTATGTAAATAACTACCTTCATGATCAATTCTATGATCATGGCTTTGATGAAAAGTCAGGTAATGCACAAAAATCGAACTATGAACGCGGTGGCGAAGAGGGCGATGCAATTAACGCCGAAGCTCAAGATAATTCGGGTTTAAACAACGCAAATATGTCAACGCCTGCCGATGGCGCCTCACCACGTATGCAAATGTATTTGTACGATGATTTCAAGGCAGACGTTGGCGAAGATTACGGTGTTTACATCGTAGGTAGTCCGGATGTTTTATTGGAATCGAGTAAATTATCTAACTTTGGTGCTCGTCGATTTTCAGCACCTATTGTTGGTGAAGTCGTTAGATTTATTGATGCCGACGATGCGGACGATGGTAGCTTTTTTGATGGTTGTCAAGAACCAACTAATGCGGACGAACTTGCGGGTAAAATAGCGATTGTTGATCGTGGTGGCTGTAATTTCTCCGTTAAGGTTAAGTTTGCCCAAGAAGCTGGAGCCATTGCAACAATAATTGCCAACATTCCTTCTCGTGACCCTGACGGCATGACTCCATCACCAATGGGCGGCGATGATGATACGGTAAAAATTCCGAACATGGGATTATCATCCACTGATGGCCAAGCGATTTATACAGCGATGGATGCTGGCACCGTAGAGCTATCAATGTTTAATGATACACCATACCGTGATGGCACATTAGATAACGGTACCGTTGCTCATGAGTGGGGACATTACATCTCTAACCGTTTAGTCGGTAACGCGTCTGGTTTAATTAACAACCAAGGCAGATCAATGGGCGAAGGTTGGGGCGATTTCCATGCCTTGCTATTAATGGTACGTGCTGAAGACGCAAATATAGAAGGAAATGATAAGTTCCAACTGGCTTATTCTGGCTCAGGATATACCGATAACTTCTACACCGGCATTCGCCGCGCACCCTATTCAACAAATATGGACATTAATCCATTAACCTTTAAGCATATCGAACAAGGGGTGGAATTACCTGAAGGCATCAGTGGCGGCAACAATGCTGAAGTTCATGCTGCTGGTGAAATTTGGGCACTCGCCTTATGGGAAGTGTATGTTGCTTTGATTAATGATGAGCGTCATACTTTTGCGCAAGCGCAAAGCTTAATGATGGGATATTTAGTTTCTGGTTATAAAATGACCCCAATTGCTCCTACATTTACCGAAGCTCGTGACGCTATATTATCAATTGCATACGCAAGTGATATAGCAGATTATAAGGTTATGTTAGCAGCGTTTGCTAAACGTGGTTTAGGTTTAGGCGCTAAGTCTCCAGAACGAAATGATGATACGCACGCAGATGTCGTCGAATCCTTTAAAACTGAACTAGCTATTTATTCTGTGATTGATACAAAACTTGATACTAGCTATAGAACAGCAACAATGGGCTATTGTTCAAACGATAACATACTTGATAATAATGAAACCGGTACCGTATCTATTACTATAGTGAATACGGGTAGCGAACTTTTAACTAACATTAAGGCAAAAATAGAGATCGATAGCGGGCACCAGGTCACATTCTCTAACGCAGGCGAGATTGTATTCGATACAATTTCACCATACGCAAAAGCAACAAGCACACCAATAGAGCTAACACTTACAGGTGCAGGTACTGCCGATGAGTTAAAATTCACCATCACTTTCCCAGAGTTAAAAGTTAATGATGATGTCATAGAAATGCTATCAAAATCGATTACAGCGACCGTGAATTATGATTTCGACGATGTTGATCCGGTTAGCAATAGCACCTTCGATGATGTTGAGACTATCGCTGGGCGCAATAACTGGCAAGAAAATGTAATGGTTGGCGGCGACATAGCAAAAGGCACATCATACTTGGATCAAGCCGCAGCAGCATATTTTACTGACCAGGGTATTGATACTGGTACGCAAATGCTTGGCATGACCAACAATGATTTCCAATCAGATGTTGCGATGGAAACACGTGAATTTGAAGTTGGCTATAATGGCGACTTCACCATAAGCTGGTGGCATTATTTTGACCTTGAAAAAGATTGGGATGGTGGTGTGGTTGAGGTGAGTGTGAACGGCGGTGATTGGGCTGACGCGGTAGTTATGGGCGGTACATTTGCAAATGGCTATACTGGCAAACTAGTGAAAAATGAAGATCAGTCGTTATCTGAACGTAATACCTATACTGGTTTTGGCAGCGGTACAGAAACACTAAGCTTTGGTGAGGCTTTAAATGGCAATACAGTTCGCTTCCGTTTCCGTTTAGGTTCTGATGCTGCGGCAAAAGAAGATGGCTGGTTTATTGATAACATTCGTTTCAATAACATTGCAACGCCTATATTTTCGAAAGTCGTTGCTGGTGATGCATTAGCCTGTGATAACCGACCGCTAGTCATTTCTTCTGTGACAGGCGAGAGCATCCCCGAACGCGTTAGCGCTGGTGGTGCATTTAGCACCGGTAAGTTAGTTGTTGTGGCCACTGATATAGATGATGATGAATTATCATATAGCTGGACTCAGATATCCGGCCCAACGGCGAGCATTGATGATGCAGATAAGGCAATCGCAGTATTTACATCACCATTGATCTCTGAAAATACAACGCTAACATTTGAAGTCACAGTTTCAGATGGAACAGTTAGCGTAATGAAAGAAGTCTCTGTTGATATAACAAATAATCCAGCGCCGGTAGCACCTACAAAGAGCAGTAGTGGTGGTGCTCTAGGTATGCTGTCGCTACTATTAGTACCATTTGCGCTACTACGACGTAGAAAACGTTTCTAGCCTTTAATATAAAAACCATGTAAAAAGCCCGATAATTTATATTATCGGGCTTTTTTATGTTTAATAAGCTGAAAGGGAAAGATACGAAAAAAGCTATTTCATTCACAGGTACAACGCTTCGACTGTAAAACAGATGCCCGACGAGCAGTAGATATAATCAGCAAATGAACGACAAACCAATATGTAGAGCATAATGTATTTAGGGTATAGGGGCTGAATTTAAACAGGTAGAGATGAAAATAAAAGTTAAGTTTGTCGATAATATTAACACTATTCAACGAGCCACCGAGCAGAAATCTTGTTTTATTCTTGCTACCAACATTGATAAAAAAAGCATTATCCCCGAAGAAATTTTAAAACGTAATATATCGTCGAAGGAGACTTCATATTATTAAAAGAACCGTTATTTTTTGTTTCGTCACTTTTTACCCAAAAGCCAAGTATAGTCAGGCTCTACTGATGATAATGACACTATAATTACTGGTTTATTCGATCGTACATAGATGAATTAGAGCGAGTAGGAACAGACTTGAAGCGACAATTCCAAATCAAATAAACCAAGAAACAACCCTCAAACATTACGCTGGGTATTTCAGTGTTTTTATGGGATCAATTTACTTCAACGTGATGAAGGTTACATTTACGGTAAGATTTACTTAGATGGCCTGTCCGAACTGAGGGAAAGATAGTTCGCCTTAGTTAAATTAAATATAATTCTTGGGATTTGGCTCTGGGCAATGTGTGTTTTAGCTACGATAAATCCAATATACTGAATCTCCACGAAAAAACCACAGGGAAAATCATGCAACAAACACTTCAGACTAAAGCCTTAAAACGCTGGCAAAGTCCCTTTGGTTTCTTAGCCCTAGCGGGCTTTGTGATGACGCTAACTTTCTCGGCATGGCTGGCCATGTTAAACAATTTCGCCATTGAGCATGTTGACTTTACAGGCGCAGAAATAGGTGTGCTGCAATCACTGCGTGAAATACCCGGTTTTTTAGCCTTTACCGCCGTATTTGTATTGTTAGTACTCAAAGAGCAAGTGTTTGCCACCGTATCACTCGCGGTGTTGTCTATCGGCGTGGCTATTACGGGGTTTTTACCAACTATTTATGGCTTATACGCCAGTACTATTTTAATGTCGATTGGCTTTCATTATTACGAAACCGTTAATCAGTCACTCAGTTTGCAATGGTTTAGTAAAGAAGAAGCGCCCGAAAAACTGGGGCGTTTATTGTCTCTAAAATCGGCATCAGCACTGCTGGCTTATGGCGGGGTTTGGCTCGGTTTTAGTCTGTTTAACGCCGATTACCAATGGATGTATTTAATCTTTGGCGGCGCTGGTTTAGTGCTCACTCTGTTATTAATGTTTGCCATGCCACAATTTAATCATGGGCCTGTTCAACATAAGAAACTGATCCTGCGTAAGCGTTATAGTTTGTACTATTTGTTGACGTTTTTCTCTGGCGCAAGACGACAAATATTCGTGGTGTTTGCTGGTTTTCTCATGGTCGAAAAATTTGACTATAGCGTGCAAGAAATAACACTGCTATACATTATCAATCACGCGATTAATTTCTTCTTAGCGCCAAAAATCGGTGCGTGGATTGGCCGAGTCGGTGAGCGCAAAGCGTTAACCTTTGAATATTGTGGCTTAATCTTAGTCTTTACCGGATATGCCTTGGTTGAGTCAAGTGACGCAGCGGCCGCGTTGTACGTTGTTGATCATCTATTTTTCGCGATGTCGATTGCCTTAAAAACCTATTTCCAAAAAATTGCCGATCCACAAGACTTGGCCGGCAGTGCTGGAGTGAGCTTTAGCATCAATCACATTGCGGCGGTGGTTATCCCAGCACTCTTTGGCTTGTTATGGTTAATAGACAAATCGTTGGTCTTTTACGCTGGCGCTGCCTTAGCATTTTGCTCGTTAGCGTTAAGTCAATTTGTGCCAAGTAAACAACATATCAATCAAGAATAATAGTCTTGGAGTTATGAATAATAACTCGGTCTTCAAGGTGCATATGAATGCCCCTTGCGAGCACTAATTTTTCAACATCTTTACCCAAACGCACCATGTCTTCAGGCTGCATACGGTGACTTATTCTTGCCACGTCCTGCTCGATGATTGGCCCCTCATCTAAATCTTCGGTGACATAGTGACAGGTTGCACCAATGAGTTTCACCCCGCGATCAAACGCTTGATGATAGGGTTTAGCCCCGGCAAATGAGGGCAAGAAACTATGATGAATATTGATGATACGCCCGGCATATTGCTGGCACACGGCCTGAGGCAATATTTGCATGTAACGCGCTAACACAATGGTTTGTGCCTGATATTGCTCAATGATTGCACTAACCTTGGCAAAGTGCGCCGCTTTATCATCGCCCATCGGCACATGGTGAAAAGGTATGCCGTACCAAGCAACTAGCCCTTCTAAATCGGGATGGTTTGAAATAACACAGGGGATATCACAATCTAAATCGCCGCTATGCCAGCGGTTGAGCAAATCAGCAACACAGTGCGACTGTTTGGAGCACATTAAAATAAGTCGATGCTTTTGCTGGCTGTCGCTGACATGCCACGTCATATCAAGACCTTGGGCGATGACCGCAAACTCTTTCTTAAACGTTTCTAAGCCAAAGGGTAACGAGCTGGCGGTAATTTCATGACGCATAAAAAACCAATTACTGCGCTGGTCCGTGTGATGATTTGCTTCAAGAATAGAGCCATTATGCTTGGCAATAAACTGACTGACTTTGGCAACAATGCCGCGCTGGTCGGGGCAGGACATGATTAAGCGATATACTTGTTCCATGATACAACTTAGTTAAATTTTAATTAATTAAAATGTAGCATAACCAACACTAAAAGCTAATGCGTTGTTGTTCTAAACTAGTCGATGTTGCCCTAATAGAGTCATTGATTAATGCGTAGAAAGTTACCGAGCAGCGCTAAGCCCTGCTCGGTCAAAATAGATTCAGGATGAAATTGCACACTTTCAATGGCTAGTGTCTTGTGACGCATGGCCATAATCTCTAATCCGTCAACTCCTGCCACGGTGGCGGTTACCTCAAAGCAATCGGGCAACGTTTGCGGCTTGACCACCAGCGAATGGTAGCGCGTCACACGCAGCGGCGTGACCAAGTCTTGAAATAGTCCACCAGCAAGATGATTGATAAGCGATGTTTTACCGTGCATTACCTTAGCCGCTAACACAACGTCACCACCAAAAACCTGAGCAATGGCTTGGTGTCCTAAGCAAATACCAAGTATCGGTAATTTACCCGAAAAGTGTTTAATGGCCGCCAACGAAATACCCGCATTATTAGGGGTGCTAGGGCCTGGGGATATCACTAAATATTCCGGCTTTAACGCCGCAATCTCTTCAATCGTTATTTCATCGTTACGTTTAACCAGCACTTGTTGTCCAAGCTGCTGGAAATATTGCGCGACGTTATAAGTAAATGAGTCGTAATTATCAATAATTAACAGCATTAGTCAGCCACAGCCTCACCACGTTGTCGCTCAACCCAAGCGGCCAACAACCAGGCTATCAAGCTTGTTACGGCAAAACTACTCACCAATGGCAACGCCGTATCGTTATATAATTTGCCAATGACCATTGCGATAGACACGGCAATAAAGGTTGATAACGCGCCAACAATCGCCGAGCCCATGCCAGCTAAATGTCCTAACGGCTCCATCGCCAATGCATTCAAATTACCAAATAAGACACCAATACAGCCAAAAGCAATGATAAAGTAGATGCTTAAGGCTGTTAATGACGGCAAGCCCTGATAAAACCAGGTATAAAGCGAAAAACATGCAGAACTAATAAACAAGCCACAAAAAGCGCGCATTATCATGTATTGCATGCCCTTTTTTATCACGTATTTACCATTAAACATCGACGAAAAACCAAACACTAACGCCAAAGCGCCAAAGTACAAGGCAAAACTTTCGCCCAATTCGTACTGTTCTTGCAGTAACGGCTGCGAACTACCAAGGTATGCGATAAAACTACCGGAAAGCGCACCGGCGGCGCAGGTATAACCCATCGCAATTTGGTTTGTGCAAACTTCTTTAAACGCGGTAATTAACACGGTAAACTTAAACGCTTTACGATGTTTATCTTGCAAAGTTTCAGGTTGACGTAAAATAAACCATAGCAGTGAGATGCCTCCCATCACCAACATCATGCCAAAAATAGCAGGCCACGGTGCAAACAGCAAAATTCCTTGTCCAATCAAGGGCGCTAACATTGGCACTAATATAAAAAACATCATGATAAAAGACATGATCTGCGCCATTTGCGGCCCAGCATATTTATCGCGAATAATCGCCATGCTCAATATGCGTGGCGCAGCCAAGCCAAAGCCCTGCATAAAGCGTCCTATTAATAACCAATGGTAGTCGGGGGCAAATATGCAAATGAATGTCGCGATGAGAAAAATAAAATAACCAACATAGACCAGCGGTTTTCGGCCATAACTGTCTGACAATGGACCAAAGAATAACTGACCAATACCCATGCCCAATAACAATAAGGAAATGATTAATTGTACGTCTTGTTCGGCGTTAATCGGCAAGGTGCTTTGCATTAAACCAATGGCCGGCAAGATGCCATCGATTGACAGCGCGACTAAGGACATCATCATCGCCATTAAGGCAATAAATTCTGTTTTTGGTGCGGCATTATTGGTAGGGGCGGCGTTCACACAAAGTCCTATTATTGAGATCAATTTCGGGCGCAATAATAGCAGAGTAAGTAAGGTCTGTTGATGTTTAATTAGGGTGAAAAGTAACAAAAGCCTGCTACAAGTGTGCAGTTATTTCACGTCATTTGTTTATTTCAAGTAATTTTGAAACAAAAAAATGTTACCCAAGACAATCAATGAAAAATAGTGGTATAAATGCATAATTAGATGAATTTGGCTCATACATAAAATGATAGAACGCACCCACCTCGCTATTGTGTTGCAAGTAGAACGCTTAGGCACCTTAACCAAGGCCGCTGATTATTTATGCCTAACCCAGTCAGCGTTAAGTCATGCGATGAAAAAGCTTGAGAATCAGCTTGGTATAAAAATTTGGCAAAAACAGGGACGCCGATTACAGCTAACCCAAGCGGGAACCAGCATTTTGTCGTTGGCTAATCGCGTATTGCCTCAATTGGAACATACCGAGCAGCTAATGCGCCAATATGCACAGGGACAACGCGGCACTTTGAACATAGGCATGGAATGTCACCCTTGTTATCAATGGTTATTGCAAGTGGTATCGCCTTATTTAGCGCAATGGCCAAATGTTGATGTCGACGTCAAACAAAAATTTCAATTTGGGGGCTTGGGCGCATTATTTAGTCATGACATTGATGCCCTAGTCACTCCAGATCCCTTGTTCAAAAAAGGCCTAGTTTATACCCCTGTATTTGATTATGAATTGGTCTTGGTGGTCAATGAAACACACCACTTAACTCAACACGCCTTTGTCACGCCGCAAATGCTTAGCGAAGAAATACTCATTACCTATCCGGTTGAAGCCGAACGACTCGACATATTCAGTAAGTTCATGCAGCCCGCACAATGTAGTCCTCGTCAGCATAAGACGATTGAAACCACAGACATTATTTTGCAAATGGTCGCCAGCAATCGTGGCATTAGTGCCCTGCCCGCTTGGCTGGTGCAACAATACAGCGCACGCTTACCGATTAAAGCGTTGCGACTTGGTCAAAAAGGTATCAATAAACAGATATTTGTTGGGGTTCGAGAGAGTGATATTGACATTGAATATATCAGCAGCTTTTTGAAAATAGCCAAATCCGTTAATTAATTACCAATTATCAATTACTACGGTAATATCTATTCTTCCCCTGAATTTGCAGGATTTATCATGCCTTATACCGCCCAAGAGATAGTGACGATTTTACCCGCTATTGCAATATCTCTACTGCTCGGTTTTTTTGCTTGTTACCTCGTATTACGCAGTCAACAGCAAAAAATCATCAAGCAGCAGCAAACTTTATTTGATGCCAAGAGTAAGCAAGCCGAACAGCAACAAAATTTTAGTGATGATCAGCTCGACAAGCTACACATTGAACTTGAAACAAGCCAACAAAAAACGCATGCGCTGCAGGAAGAAAAATTGCAATTGTACGCAAACGTTCGCGAGTTAGAAGCGATAAAGCAACAAATGAGCTCATCACATAGAGATCAATTGGCGCTAATTAATGCCAGCCATGAGGCGATTAAAAATCAATTCAGCCATTTGGCGCAGCAAACTCTAGAACAAAAAAGTGCCTTATTCGCGCAGCAAAATCAAAGCAGTATCGCCGCGTTATTAACACCCTTACAATCACAACTGGCTGACTTTAAGCTGCAGGTTTTACACAGTCATGAGAGTGAAACAAAACAACGTCATCAACTGCAACATGAAATTCAAAATCTGCAAAGACTCAATCAGCAAATGGCGCAAGACGCCGTTAATCTGACCAAAGCACTAAAGGGCGACAATAAACAACAAGGCAATTGGGGCGAGTTGATTCTAGAACGTATTTTACAAGAGTCTGGGCTTAGAGATGGCCATGAATATCATACGCAAAGTCAGCACAAAAATGAGCATGGCAAGGCATTTCGCCCCGACGTTATCGTGCACTTGCCCGACGATAAGGACATTATCATCGATTCAAAAGTCTCGTTAACCAGCTACGAGCGCTATTTTAATTGCGAAACAGGCGACCAACAGCAACTGGCATTGCGTGATCTTGTAAACTCAATCAGGCAGCATATCAAAGATTTAGGCAGTAAAGATTATCAACAACTGCAAGGCCTGCGTAGCCTAGATTACGTTTTATTGTTTATCCCCATTGAACCGGCTTTCTTATTAGCCATTGAGCATCAACCAAATCTCATTAGCGAAGCCATGGCGCAAAATATTATGTTGGTCAGTCCCACCAATCTATTGGTCGCGCTACGCACCATTCATAACTTATGGCGTTATGATCAACAAAATAAAAACGCACAGCTTATTGCCAATAAAGCCAGCAAGCTCTACGATAAATTACGTTTGTTTAGCGAAGACATGCTTGGCATTGGTCACAGCCTCAATAAAGCGCAATTGAGTTATGATAACGCGCTTAAGAAGCTAAGCAGCGGCAAAGGCAATTTAATATCGCAAGTTGAGTCATTTCGAGAGCTTGGGGTTGATGTTAAAAAGGAATTACCGCCGCACTTACTCGAGCCAAAAGACGT
Source organism: Psychrobium sp. (assembly GCA_013214905.1). Taxonomy (GTDB): domain Bacteria; phylum Pseudomonadota; class Gammaproteobacteria; order Enterobacterales; family Psychrobiaceae; genus Psychrobium. The sequence goes on from JABSRV010000032.1 coordinate 13,979, forward strand.
CGATAACAAAGAAATCGAACAAAAAAAAATCGAGCAAAACGATGCACTATACCCGTGACCATTGAAACTCGGGAATTTGTAAATAATATAAAATTCGATATACAAGGCGCGTGATTGACCAATAGCTGGCTATTGGGATTGAGCGCAACGCAGTAGATTGGGCTTTAGAGCGTTACAAAACCTGTATCTTCATTGATTATGGGTATAAACGACAACGCGCCGCTGACTTTACTGACAAGCGACAATGCGAATTCTACTAATCACCAAAAAGAATAACTCATGAGTAACAATTTAGAACTACACCAAGCTTATGCTTGGCAAACGCGATTTAAGAATTTTATCGAGCAACGTATGCGATTAGATGCGGCTCATGACATAGCTCATATAGAGCGCGTAGTTAGCACTGGTATCGCGCTGGCAATATCAGAAGATGCTGACCTTAATGTTGTGATCCCAGCGTGTTGGTTGCATGATTGCGTTAATGTGCCTAAAGATTCACCGCAACGTAGCGTGGGTTCAAAACTGAGTGCCAAACGTGCAAATCAGTTTTTAATGCAAATCAACTATCCCAGAAAATATTTTTCAGACATTGAACACGCTATTAGCGCGCATAGTTATTCGGCCAATATCCCCACGACAACTGTCGAAGCACGAGTTGTACAAGACGCTGATCGATTAGACGCACTGGGCGCGGTTGGCCTATCACGCTGTTTAATGCTGGCGCCGAGTTTTGGTAGCCAGCTATATCATCCGTCTGACCCCTTTGCTAATCAAAGGGTCTTAAACGACAAAAAGTTTTGCATTGATCATTTCTATATCAAGCTCAAAGGATTGGTCGATACCATGAAAACACAAGCTGGTCATTTAGAAGCGAAGAAACGCTGGGATTTCATGCAAAGCTATCTTGACCAATTAGCCAATGAAATAGGTAAATAAACTTAATTGAGAATTATTTGCATTAAGTGTTGACAGATCTAGGTGAGAATGATTATTATTAGCGTGCGTTTTACGGAACGTATCTCCAAACAATGATTGTTTGATAATTTTGCTTGTTATCCTGCTTGAATTGTTATGAACAAAAGCTGGTTCAGTTTTGTTCCGTGGTTAAGATGTAAAAGTTTTAGCTACACACGACTATTGCTCACATTGCTATTTTTACGGCCGCCTAGTGCGGCCGCTTTTTTTCCTGCCAATTGACCTCAATCAATAAAAAACAATAAATAACACTAGCAATAAAAATGTAATCTGGTAGATTAACGCTCCGGTCATGGAAAAGGTGATTTCAGCTCAGCTTTTAATCAATTTCCGTTTCAAGTTTTGCAAGGGTGTATATGATCAAGCGATAGCAACTCTCATGCCATGATTAAAATATTATCCACAAAACACAAAAACATTGAACACTTTTCAAGCAGTTAAAAATAAACCTACTTATCAAACACTTAGATCTGAATTTAACATTATTCTCGATCTCTAATTTCAAAATATCTCATTTACTTCACAGACTTATCCACAGAATTATTGCATTCAAATATTCATTTAATCAATGAAATAAATAGAGAAGATACGCTCTCTTCAGAGTTAGCTAACACCCCCCTTTGTAGCGTGCTAACATGCAACAATCTCCACTCCTTTATCAGCAAAATACGACAATATATTATGGCTATAGTAAAAGAAAATCCCTTTGTATTAGTAGATGGCTCATCTTACTTATTTCGCGCTTTTTATTCGCCGCCACACCTTACTAACTCTAAAGGGGAAGCAACAGGTGCCGTTTATGGCGTAATCAATATGTTACGTAGCCTGATTAATCAATATAACCCAAGCAATATGGTGGTGGTATTTGATGCTAAAGGCCCTACCTTTCGTAATGAAATGTATAGCGAATATAAAGCTAACCGTCCGCCAATGCCTGATGAGCTGCGTGGTCAGATAGAGCCGCTACATAAACTCATTAAAGCGATGGGCATTCCACTGATATCTATTTCCGGTGTTGAAGCCGATGATGTTATTGGAACTTTATCAACCTTAGCCAGTAAAAAAGGTATTCATACCTTAATTAGTACCGGCGATAAAGATATGGCGCAATTAGTTGATGAAAACGTCACGTTAATCAATACCATGACTAACTTGATCATGGATCGTGATGGGGTCATTGAAAAATTTGGTGTGCCGCCTGAACTTATTATTGATTTCTTGGGATTAATGGGTGATAGCTCAGACAATATTCCTGGTGTGCCAAAAGTTGGCCAGAAAACCGCATTAGGCATGTTGCAAGGCATAGGCTCTGTTGATGAAATTTATAAAAATATCGATAAATTAGCCACCTTGAGTTTCCGCGGCGCTAAGACCATTGGCAAACGCATGGTTGAACATGAAGAGATGGCGCGCTTGTCTTATCGTTTAGCGACTATTAAGCTAGACGTTGAGTTAGAAGAAACCTATGAAGACTTCACCATTAAAGCGCCTGATCAAGACCAATTGATCGAACTTTTCGGCCAACTAGAATTTAAACGCTGGTTAGCGCAAGCGCTTGAGGGTCACAACCCTATCGCTATCATTAAAAAGGGCGAACAAAGTGCTGAAGTTAGCACTAGTTATGTGCCTAAAAAAGACTATCCGGTTATCTATACCCTTGGTCAATTAAATCAATGGTTTAATAAGTTGTCAGCCGCGCCACTCTTTTCTTTCGATTTAGAAACCACTAGCCTTGATTACATGCAGGCAGAAATAGTGGGTATGTCGTTCGCTATAAATACCGACGACGATGAAATTGAAGCGGCTTATTTACCGCTTGCTCATGATTATGAGGGCGCGCCAAAGCAAATTTCACTAAACCAAGCCTTGGAGAAATTCAAACCGCTGTTAGAAGATGCAGCGCAGGTTATAGTCGGACAAAATTTAAAATACGATCGCAATGTATTGGCTAATTATGACATTAGCTTAAATGGCATAAGCCATGACACCATGCTGCAATCGTATTCGCTTAACTCGACCGCTGTTAAACACAATATGGACGCCTTGGCGCTTAAATATTTAGGTAAAAAGACCATTATATTTGAAGATATCGCGGGTAAAGGGGTTAAGCAGCTTAAGTTTAACGAGATCAAGATTACTGAAGCAGCGCCTTATGCCGCCGAAGATGCCGACATCACGTTGCAACTGCACAATGCATTAAATGAAAAGCTAGCAGAAGAACCAAAGCTGTTGGCTTTATGTGATGATTTAGAATTACCACTGCTCACCGTATTGAGCGATATAGAGCGTGGCGGTGTATTAATTGATGCCAGCATGTTAACTCAGCAAAGCACCGACCTGGCTATTCGCATTGACGAACTAGAACAGTTGGCGTGGAAAATAGCCGACGAGGAATTTAATCTAGGTTCACCAAAACAACTGCAAGACATTTTGTTTAGTGAAGAAAAGATGGCCTTGCCGATCATCAAAAAGACTCCAAAGGGCGCACCGTCAACCAACGAAGAAGTGTTGCAAGAATTGGCTAATGGCTACGAACTACCAAAAGTGATTTTAGAATATCGTAGTTTGAGCAAGTTAAAATCGACCTACACCGACAAGTTGCCACTAATGATCAATGCTAAAACGGGCCGTGTGCATACTAGTTATCATCAGGCCGTGACTGCCACAGGGCGTTTATCGTCGACCGATCCAAACCTGCAAAACATCCCAATTCGCAGCGAAGAAGGCAAGCGTATTCGCCAAGCCTTTATCGCTCCTACGGGTTACAAAATTGTTGCCATCGATTATAGCCAAATTGAATTACGGATCATGGCTCATTTATCGCAAGACAAGGGCCTATTAACCGCCTTCGCTAATGATTTAGACATTCATAAGGCAACTGCCTCGGAAGTCTTTAATACGCCGTTTGACGAAGTCACTACCGATCAGCGCCGCAGTGCGAAAGCGGTTAACTTTGGTTTAATTTACGGCATGTCAGCGTTTGGTTTGGCCAAGCAACTCGATATTTCTCGCCCGTTAGCGCAGCAATACATCGACAGTTATTTCGATAAATACCCTGGCGTATTGCAATACATGGAAGAGACACGAGCCCTAGCCGCTGACAAAGGCTATGTGGAAACCTTAATTGGGCGTCGTTTGTACCTCGCTGATATTAACGCACGTAATGGCGCAAGACGTAAAGCCGCTGAACGTGCCGCTATCAATGCGCCAATGCAGGGCACCGCCGCAGACATCATCAAGCAAGCGATGTTGTTAGTTGCTGCTTGGCTGGCAAAACAGCCAACTGGTTTAGCTAAAATGGTGATGCAGGTGCACGATGAATTGGTATTTGAAGTGCAAGAAGACAAGGTCGAGCAATTTTGTAAAGATGTGCAGGCATTAATGGCTCAAGCCGCTGACTTAGACGTGCCGTTAATCGCAGAAGCAGGTCATGGCGATAACTGGCAACAAGCGCATTAACAACCCAAGCAATTGATATATATCGTTAATATTATTAAATTAAAAATAGTGGAGATTTATCTGAACTATCTTGCTACACCGTTGACTAACATAGTGTGATTAGTTATCTCATTTATATTTTCTTTCTGCCGAGCTGTTTAGCTCGGTTTTTTTTTGCCTTTTTTAAAATAATTCTTCTCCTTATTTAGCCCCTATGTCTATAATAATATTCATTGATAATTAATACCAATCGGGTCAAGTTATTGCTCACCTGTACTGACTGAAATGAATTGGTATTAGCCGTATATTCCCTAATTGTTCAGGCAACACAGAGGATGTTATGAGTAAATTAAATCTTGATAGCAACATTGAGTTTCGCAACGTGAATCGGCAAGAATTCTCGTTAAATGAATTTGAGTCTAGTGAGCTAGACAAGCAAGCAAAGGTGCGACAACGCATTGAAGCCCTTGCGGAGCAAAGGGCTTTAAAGAAACAAATAAGCGATGAATGGGACGAATAGTCTGGTTTAACTTATATTAAAAAAATGTTTGTTCAAAGGCAGTGTCGGTGAGAGGTTTAGCAATGTAGAATCCTTGTCCTAAATCACAGCCCATCTGTCGCAGAAAATCCAGCTGCTCCTTATTCTCGATGCCTTCAGCAACCACTTTAATACCTAATTTCTTAGCCATCACCACCATGGTTTCACATAAAATAAAGTCATCACCCTCTTGCGTCATGCTACTGACAAATTGACGATCAATCTTTAGGTAATCCATGTTGAATTTTTGCAAATAAGACAATGAACTGTAACCCGTACCAAAATCATCAATGGCCATTTCAATACCTTTGCCTCGTAAAGTAGCCAACGTATCCATAATATCGGTCTGTGTATCCATTAATATATTTTCGGTGATTTCTAAGATAATACTTTGTTGGTCTACAGCATCACTGGTTAGCATATCAATCCAGCGTAGGCTTTGCTCATTCTTGTTAATGTATTGCAATGGTGATGTATTTACGCATATTTTAAAACGATAACCGAGTCGTTTCTTCCATTTAGCCGCTTGTGCAATTGCTTGCTCAATAACCCATTCCCCGATGGAAATAATTAAACCGGTCTCTTCCGCCAAAGCAATAAATTCTAGTGGTTGTACGAGCCCCCGCTTAGGATGTTGCCACCTTATTAAAGCTTCAGCCTTAACGACTTTACCGCTACTGATATCAATAATCGGCTGATAATGTACCACCAACTCATCATTGCTAATGGCTTGACGCAAATCATTGATTAATGACATGCGATCACGCGCCGCAACTAACATACTTGGCGTGAAGTATTGGTGACAATCTCGCCCTTGTGCTTTAGCCCGATACATTGCTTGATCTGCATTTTTCATCAGCTCGTCAATGCTCTCGCCATCATCAGGGAAAAGACTAATGCCTATACTGGCAGAAATATACGCTGTATCTTGCTTTAGGGTATAAGGTTTAGCGACTTCTTTTAAAATAGAACGTACTACACGTTCAATGGCATCGGTATGTTCCACACCGGCTAAGACGACAACAAACTCATCGCCGCCAAGTCGAGCCACAGAATCAGACTCTCGCACACAACCTTGAATGCGTTTGGCGCTTTCAATTAATAGAATATCGCCCATGTAGTGACCTAAGGTATCATTGACCTCTTTAAAATGGTCAAGGTCAATAAACATCACGGCTACTTTGTGTTTATTGCGCTTAGCAATAGCAATGGCATTATTGATATGCCCGCTACACAACTCTCGATTAGGTAATTGGGTTAAAGGATCGTAATTGGCTTGACGCCAAATAAGTTGATTTGCTAGTTCACGCTCTATGGCGATGCTAGCAAGATAAGCTGATTGCTCAATGAGACGAAACTCTATTATTGACGGTGTCGTTTTTACGCGATGGTAAATAGCAAATGTACCCAATACTTTGCCACTAGCACTCACAATTGGCTCAGACCAACACGCGCCTAAATCAGCCAACTTGGCAAGCTCAGTAAAAGGAGCCCAATAAGGGTGAGTAAATATATCCTCTACCACAACACGTTGCTGTTGGAACGCCGCGGTGCCACATGAGCCAACACCATGACCGATTTGCAAACCGTCGAGCGCTTGGTTGTAAAAATCAGGTAATGATGGCGCAATGCCTTTACAAAAATTTTTCCCACTGTCATCTAATTGCAAAATGCTACATATCATTTCAGGGAACTGTTCTTCAACACCGTAAATAATAGATACCAGCACTTCAGACAACGCTTTGCCCTGCGCGACTAGCTCTAACGTTAAATTACGCAGTGTATTTAAGCGATCATTAACGGTAAGCTGTTGTGAAATAAACTGTAATTCTTTTTTTGACGCGGTTAACTCTTTCAATATTTGGTTTTGATTGTTCGCGTAAAGTTCGCTCTCAACAATGCTCGCTAAATCGACCAATGATTGAATGTTGCGCGTCAGCTGACGAGGGATAAAGTCTGCAATGCATAAGGTGCCAATATGAAAACCGTCGTTAGTACGTACCGGCACTCCGGCGTAGAACCTAAATTTCTCGAATCCTGGCGCAGCAGCCAAATCAGCGACCTTGTCATCTAATAGAGAGTCTTCAACAACGTAAGGTTCATTTCCTAAAATAGCGTGTGCGCAATAAGAAATATCCCTGTCAGTTTGCCACTGCCCAAAACCCGGTGACGACTTGGCCCACTGGCGATCTTGGTCTACAAAAACAATAGCCGCAAAGGGCACGTCAAAATATGCCATTGCTAAACGGCAAATTCGATCATAACGCTCCTCAATAGGCGTATCTAATATATCAAACGTATTCAACGCCTCTAGGCGCTGACGTTAATTAGTAGGAATGTTTGAAGCACTCAAAAGCAGTCATTATCATTTTTATATCTATACAAAATAGCGCCATTAGTATGAATACTCAATCATTAATCCGTCGAAGTTACCAACCACGAGGTGAAAAAAAACTTATTTACACCTTAATTAGCAACGCGTAACGTCGAAACTTAGCACTTCATTGATATGTTTCTTATTCGTTGCCAACATGATTAATCGGTCAATACCCAACGCTACACCGGCACAATCGGGTAAACCAGACGCCAAAGCCGCAATTAAATGATGATCGATGGGTTGCTCATTTAATCCTTCACTAAGCCGCTCGGCATTATCGCGCTCAAAACGGCGTAATTGCTCTTTAGAGTCACTTAACTCATAAAAACCGTTTGCGAGTTCAATGCCTTGGTAATAGAACTCAAAACGATTGGCGACTCGACCATCCAATACATCTATTCTTGCTAGAGCGGCTTGTGACGCGGGGAAATTTGTCACTACCATCGGTTTTTTTAGACCAATTTTAGGCTCAATCACAAAGCAAAATAACAACTGTAACAAGGTATCTTTGTTTTTCTCTTCCGCAACAAAATCACCTAACTCAAAAGATAACGCCACTTGGCGAATTTGTTCAATGTCGGCGCTTAATACATCAATAGACAAGTGCTGCTCAAATATCTGTTGATAAGTCATGACATCACTCTTTTCGGTCGACAATATCAATTGTAAAAGCTGGTCAACTTCATCAATGAGCGCAACATGATCATAGCCCGGTTGATACCACTCCAACATGGTAAATTCTGGATTGTGATAACGCCCCGACTCTTCGTTACGAAAAGACTTACATATTTGATAAATCGCACCGCTGCCAGCGCACAATAAGCGTTTCATGTGAAATTCGGGGGACGTTTGCAAATAAAGCGCCTGACCATGAGCAAAGCCCGGCCCAACAAACGTGGTATTAAATGTATGTAAATGCACATCGGTGACAGTGGCCTGGGACATCGCTGGCGTATCAACCTCCATCACTTGCTTAGCCGTAAAAAATTGGCGGATCTTAGCCAAGATTTTTGCGCGTTGTTGCAATGTTGCGATGTCTGCACTTGGTTGCCAATTCATAAACTAAATTCTCATTAAAAAAAAATCCGTTATCACTGATAACGGATTTTTAAAATCATTGCTTGCTGTCGTTAATATCTATTAATGACAGCAATAAACGTTGCTAATTTATTAACTATTCAGCATGACATGTAGCTGTTCATCGCGCAGCCATTTGGTGCAAGTTTTAGGAGACAAAAGTGTCTGGAACTCTTTTGAACAACGTTAGTTGGCCAGCTATGCTGGTGAACTACACGGATGTAGTTCATAAAGCGCGGA
>JABSRV010000320.1 GCA_013214905.1 Psychrobium sp.
TATCGGCGTGCCGTATTATACCCGTGGCTGGCAAGGTGTGACTGGTGGTACCCATGGTTTATGGGGGACAGCAGCGCTACCAGATCAGAATGATTGTGATGCGGGCACTGGCACTGGGTCTAAAAATCAGTGTGGTTATGGCGCGCTGGGGATCAATAACATCTGGCATGATAAAAATAGCAAAGGCTTTGAGATGGGCGCGGGTTCAAACCCAATGTGGCATGCCAAAAATCTCGAACAGCAAATTTCAGGCAGCTACCTGTCCAGCTATGGATTAGATTCTGTTACTGATCCCGCCGATCGATTAACGGGGCAGTACAGCCGTTATTACGATCCGATTATGGTCGCCCCTTGGCTTTGGAACGAGCAAACCAAGACCTTCTTGTCGATTGAAGACGAGCAATCAATTGATGTTAAGGCGCAATACGTGATTGACCAAGGTCTCGGCGGTATTATGTTTTGGGAGCTGGCTGGTGACTATGACTGGGATTCAGCTCGCAGTGAGTATTTCATGGGTAGTAACCTGACCAGTCGCATCTATGACAAATTTGTTAATGCGACGCCTTATGGCAACCAGCGCTCCGACATTGTCGTGCCTGGTCAAAGTTTGGATATTGAGGTAGCGATTGCTGGTTTTAAATTGGGCGACGCTAACTATCCACTCAACCCACAGTTGCTGTTGACTAATCACAGTGGTCAGCGCATACCGGGTGGCACAGTGTTTGAATTTGACGTCCCGACCTCAATTCCCGATACGATTACTGACCAAAGTGGTGTTGGTCTTAGCGTGATTAGCAGCGGTCGTAACGCTAGTGGTAACAATGTCGGCGGACTTGACAATCATTTTCACCGGATACGTTTTACCCTTAAAAATTATCAGTCAATCAGTGATGGTGCAACGTTTGAGATCAAGCTTAACTATTACCTGCCGATGCCAATGCCATCGAACTGGACTATTAGCGTTGGTGAGCAAAGTTTTGCCCTTAAACAGGAACAACCACAGCTTAGTGCTGGAACCATCACCGACTCAGGCGGTGATAAGGGAGAAAACAGCGGTGAACTGTGCAGCGAACAAAATATCGATGTTAGCGCCTATCAAACTTATCCCAGTTGGCCTGCAGGTGGCGCTCATGCCAATGGCGGCGATCGCCTGATGTATTTGACTACCCTGTACCAAGCTAAGTGGTGGACTAACTCGATACCGGGCAGTGATGGCAGCTGGCAGGTCGTTTGCCAATAAAATATAGGACCCCGATAAAATTTAGACTGCTAAATTTTATCGGGGTCCCTTTTATTTAGCCATATGCTGAGCAAGATACTCTCAAGTAGATTTAACCGCCACTAGCTTTTATTAACGTGAAAAAACATAAATTGGATAGCTCCGGTTCTTTAGACATTTAATCAATGTCCTGCAAGCGGTAGTACTGCTGCTATTTCATGAAATGCTGCTGACTAAACTCTTTGGCATTGATCGGTTTTCCATAGTGATAGCCTTGCAAAATGTTAGCGCCTTTGGTTGCCACAAATTGCGCCTGATTGATATTCTCAATGCCTTCAGCCACCACCGATAAATTTAAGTTAGCTGCCATTGCAATGATGGTGGATACCAATTCACGACTTTTAAAAGACTGCTCTATCTCTTGAATAAAACTTCGATCAATTTTAACGGAATCGAAAGGGTAATTTTGCAAATAACTCAATGATGAATAACCGGTACCAAAATCATCCAATGATAATTTTACCCCTTGTTTGCTTAATCTATTTAGCGTGCTTAGCGCTAGACCCCCTTGGCGTATTAAGGCACTTTCGGTGACTTCTATTTCAATTGCATTGGCGGGTAAATTATATCGCTTGAGTAAACTAGCAATCTTTGGCACTAAGTTCTCATCATGGAATTGTAAGGGGGAGACATTAATAGCGATGTAAAATTTGTCATCGTAGAGTTCGTGCCAATAAGCCAATTGTTTAATGGCACTTCGCAGTACGAAATAACCAATTTCAATAATTTGTCCCGACTGCTCAGCCGCGCCAATAAAGCTATCTGGTGGCACCATCCCTAACTCGGGGCTATCCCAACGAATAAGCACTTCTGCACCGACTACAGCACCTGTTTTAGTGTCGATGAAGGGCTGGTAATTAAGCAGTAATTCTTGACGTTCGATGACACCAACTAACAATGATTCGATCTGTAAACGGCGAGATAACGAACCCGCCAATTTGCGATTAAAATAATTATAATGCTTTTCGTCACCAACATTATAATGAGATAACGCAATGCTAGCTTTCTGTGTTAGATCACTAAATTTAGTCGCGTCATGTGGGTATTGAGAAACGCCCACCTGAATAGCAACCGTCATAGGCACTCCGTCAATCATTACTAATTGATTGAAATGTTTACACAATTGGTTGCAAAAATCATCGACATTAGATTGCTGTGATTGACAAATGTACAAAATGCAAAAAGTATTATCACTGACACACGCAAGTACATTCTGCTGCGCCGTTAATGTTGCTAGTTCCTGAGCAACATACACCTTCACAAGCTCACTTATTTTTGCCCCGAAGCTATCGTGAATTTCTTTGTGATTGGATAATTGGACGTATAGCACAGCGAGTGGTTCTTTTTTTGTACCATTAGCAGCGTGTTGATTAAATTGTGCCATAAGATGGAGTTCTTTAGGTAAACCGGTGACCGCATCAAATTTCTGTTGAAATTCTAATAATTGTTCGGCGGCACATCGACTATCTATTTCTTGCATCAAGTTATCATTAAGTTGTTCAAGCTCTTTAGTACGTTGTAATATTCGATGCTCAAGATCTTGATTCTCTAAACTTAGTTGGTGCTTCTGAAAGGTGATTTCTAATCCAGACTCAATACTTGCTCTAAAACTTTCGAGTAAACCGCGCATTTCTACAGAATAGTGATTAACGTTGTCGTCTAACATGCAAATGGTGCCAAAGTTTTCGCCGTTTGGCCAATTGATTGGAAGACCACAGTAAGAAACCATGCCTAAAGCAATATCAGGGTTATTAGACCAGAGCGGATCAATTAGCGCATCAGGGATCAATAACTCTTGTTGTGTTTCAATGACCCTCTCACTGTATAAACTATGACCAGCGGGGTGGCTTTCTCCACGTTTGTAGGGAGAATGTGTTGATGTGTTGCCAGAAAAAACTTCAATCGACGTTGGATATTTCTTCATGATCAATGTGGCTGGCACACTGGCTATTTGCGCAAGGATCTCTAATGTCGCTTGCCAATTATCAATAATTTCTTCAGGTATATCTATAGCCGTACAGTCGCATGTCAACAACATAGTTATGCTCCAAAACACTATTTCCAAAATGTCTTTATAACACTTAAGAATTACTTATAACATTAAATTAACACTATTTTTGTAATTCGTTTAATTTGACCAGATATATAGGCGGGTAAATTTGACGCGATAACGTAATCATAAAGTAATACCGACGCTGGTTGATGAGGAATATTGTAATGCATAGGTCGAAATAGTGACTGTTAGGTGCTCGCTCGAGTGATAGTCGTTATTGAGATTGCGGGCAACGTTATATTGAACTTACTTGCTTTACTTGTAACCGTTAAATACTTTTGATA
>JABSRV010000321.1 GCA_013214905.1 Psychrobium sp.
TGTTTCGTGAGACCACTGTTTTGATGTCGACTTATTTCCTGGCACTGGCAAACCTTGTTCTCTAGCTTCTTTGCGCCAATTATACAGCGTTTGCTCAGAGACGTTTTCTTCTTTTGACACTACCGATACAGATTTATTTGATGGTGGTAATAGCTTGTTTAAAATCGCTTCTTTTCTTTCTCGTGAAAAGCTAGGCATTTAATACTCAATATCCGCCCCCTGATCTAAATAAAAGTAAATTTTAGGTGGTGACAACTATCCTGACACAGGGGGAGTGCCGGCCAGTCATATTTTTATTTATTGCTCATGATTTGTGCTCCACAATTAATGATTGAAGCAATCTAACGATTGGCTGTTGCTAAGTGAAGGTGCGGTTTGGCAGACGCTTACTGAATACCCATTGCGACTATTGCCGCTGTGATGGCCTCCCTAGACTATTTTATATAAATGCATTGGCCAATCAAGCTAACTCTCTTCCAATGTTTGTCACTAATTGACAAACATCGTGACCTCATCCTTTTAAATATGCAGGCGTGACTGACTGAGTACCGCGTTTACGTTCAAAATAACCATTTGATTCCGACCGAAGGTATTAATGGGAGCCAATAGTCTTTTTCTTGGTATACATTCAATTGCCCATCAGAATTCCGCCACAAAACATTTCTCTTGACACAGCATTCATTTTCTCTATTCAATGAGTTAGTCGCGTCAAAAAATACAGTTAACTCACCGTTCATTAATTTCATTGATTTTGAAATCCTAATGTCCACCGTAAAGAAATCATTGTAGCGCTTTGTATTTCTTTCCTTTAACCCTCTTTCTATTTCATTATTATTATCAAAAAATGCATACTCTCCCGTAGCAGGCAGGCCAGTGTGATAATTTAAAGCAATATTGTAGTTCCAATTACTATCGGTATGATAATTTACAGCTGCATTCAGTGCATGAGTTTGATCCCACGAACGTACAACTTTTTCGCCCTTAATGGAATCTGTTACTTTAGACAAAGTGTAGTTTCCTGACAAAAATAAAGAGTTGCTAATATTGTACTGCATTCCTAATTCCAAACCTGTAACAACTGCTGAGTCAGCGTTAATTAAGACCCTACTACCTTCAGACTCTGGAAATAAAACTATGCCACCATGCGCGTTTACATAACGGGAGGCAACATTAGATATTCGCTTCGTATATAGTTCAGTTCTGAATTTAATATTCTCCGAAAGACTTAGATTTAATCCTATAATCCAGTGCTCAGATCTTTGAGGCGTTGAATATTCAGTAACACCATCTGAAATCTGTAAGCTAGCAATGGGTTGAGCTTGATAAAACTGTCCCCAGCTAAATTTCAGCGTTGCATTATCTCTAAATTGATAGGACAAATTTAGCCGGGGACTGAATTGGTGCTGCGTTGATAGTACATTGTAATATGTTTGTAGATCCCATCTCAATCCTGCTTCCAACAACAAGTGTTCGCTTAATTTAACTCTATTTGCTAAATATATCCCGACATCTTCGCCGTTAGGCGCTAAGCGTAGAGTCCGTGATTGATGTTTTACACCATCAGAAAAAATAATGTTTATATCACTATCTCCTATTCCAGTAATAGACCTCAGCTTTGCAACATCAGTATTGGCGGATAATCTTGTAACATCAGTCGTACCATTCCTATTGTACCCATCCCAATAATAGCCTTCCGATATATAATCGTAATCTACATTCATAAGTTTGGCGTTAAAGCCAAAAAACCATAACCAATTATTGTTAGATTCATAACGCCAATGCTGCGTCAACTCTGCAAAGTTTAGTTTACGATGGTCATCAACAGTAAAATATAGTTCGTTAATATCATAACGATAGCCATGACGTTCTTCTGTCATTTCTCCTATCGATATAATAGTTTCCGAAAATAAATCCACATTCCAATCGGTCTCAATTCGACCCCACAAATACTTACTACCATATTGTCCTTCAAGGTGCTGGTCATGGCTTTTAAAATCTCTGCCAAATCCTTGACTTTTAGTCATATCATTATCATCAGAGATCAATAAGTGAACGCTAAATAGTGATTTCTCACTCAGCTGATAAGATATTTTTCCAAAAAAATCACTATATTGAGGTTCAATCACATCACCATCATTATCCATTGCTTCCAAAATCCAGCCCAAATAGCCTTTTCTTAAAGAAAGATAGTAGTGACCTAACTCATCTCTAAAGCTACCGGACTGACTAACCCTTGAATTTATAAGACTAATGCTAAAACTTGTTTTAGTTTCACTTTCCGGTTCAATTGAAGTCATGTCCATAACTCCGCTCATCCTATTTCCATATCGAGCAGAATAGCCACCACTTGAAAAATTCATACCACCAATAGATTCGGTATCAACAATACTAAAGCTATTACCAAAATTTTTCATATGATAAGGGCGATATAATTGTTGACCATCAAGCATCACCTGAACTTCATCGGCTCCTCCCCCACGAACATTGAAAGAAGCAGAAAGCCCACCACCACTCACACCAGGCAAACTGGGTAATAACCTAAAAATATCATCTGCAATATGGGGCATTCTATCAATAGCTTTTCGATTGAGGTAGGTCGAATCATTAATTTCCTGCTCTAAAAAGCCATAAGCACTTGGAGTTACGGTGATTCGTTCTAAAGCTGACTCCCGTTTCTGTAGTACAAATGTATTGTGTTTACTTACATCAAAAATATTAGCTTTAAGGCCAATAAAATTGCTTTTAGTAAACATAATAGAATATGATTTCTTAGATTTAATAGCTAAAAATTTAAAATAACCTCTTTGGTCAGATTTTTCTGTCACACCAAAATCGGTCAATTCAACTCTAACACCTTGCAAAGGTATGCCTTGAGAGTCTGTTACATAAGACGAAATTTCAACGGTCTCTAGCCCTTGGTCAATGAGAGCATCGTCAAAACCAGCCTGTACATTAAAAACACTTACAAGCGTTAGGCAAAAAATAAATTTACGGCCGAGTAAGAATGAGTAGAACTGTCCCAATAACATCAATTTTAATTTCCTTATATCTATCTATAAATTAGATTTAACATAAACTTATGTATTAACTTCTACCATTACTCAATATTTAGGCCAGAGTATATTTACTTAAAAGGATAAAAGGACAGTTGTCCCAAAAAAGTATTTATCGACGCTAAAACCATCATGGATTGCAAAAAAATTACGATAGTTAATGCTGACATCAAGTTGTTTGGTTACATTAAACATCAATCTGACTTCAGGGTAAGCAATAAAGTTTGTTGAACCATAAACTGAGTCCTTCGAACCGCGACTGTTACTCTATTAGTTCGTAATACGGTTTTGCTAATAAAAAATAGTCAAACCCCGCGTCAATGCCGCCAATGCAATGACCTAAATGTGTTTCAATATCACGATAAGTTGTAAGGACGTTGTACCACTTTTTTATAGTGTGGCTACCATTTAAAACGGTGTACTCAACATCGTTTGTATCTTTAACTAATTCGTAAAACCTATTGGCAGATTCAAAGGGAATTATTTCATCATATTTCCCTTGTATAAGTAGGTAGCTATTATCTTTATA
>JABSRV010000322.1 GCA_013214905.1 Psychrobium sp.
CCCCCCTCCTGACTAATCCAATCAAAGAAATAGCATTGATGGGTGAACACTCAGGTATAACTGAGTCAGTATCTCGATAAAAACATTAATAACAGTAAAATCTAGAGCGTCCGTGCTGTTATTTTTCTGGTAGCGCCTGAAAGTCAGTAAATTACCGTAGCTAGCAAGATTAAAAATCAAAGATATAGTTGTGGCTGTCCCCTATTACGGTCCTTCACCTTTATAAGTCGAGACAATGTCGTTCACTTGGTTTTGTATAGAACCCTCCTTATCAATTGATAAGGTAATGATGTCAAAATCAACATTGTCGGGCATTATGTTAATCAGAGGCTCAAACAGCAGACCGGTGCCATCCAAACCTGGAAGTAGAATTAATTTCACGGGTATCTCCGTAGTTTTAGCTATTTAATAGCCCTTGTATTATTGAACTAAGTTCCCTTTTTCACAATAGCTTGTCCTCTATCGCTTAGTGACCGTGCAACATGTTTGAATGAAAATAGAACAAATTAAAAAATACAGAACTTTAACTAAAAGAGCCGCACTAACAATTACTTATCATTCACGCAGAAAACAAAATGTGCTGACAGCGCGTGATGTTATTGTGCGATTGGAACTCCATTACAAAAAGGATCTTTAATGTATTTACCTCGTCGTCTTACTTATTTGCTGATGCTACCTGCGTTGGGTATATTTTCTAGTCAATTTTTTGCGAAGGCGCTTGATGATCTTAACAAAACGTTGAGTAAATTTACCGGACAGTCGGTCATCTCTGCGACACTTGAATCGTCTTACGTTAACAATAGAGGCAGCAACGACGAGATTAAAACGACAACTGGCATAGCCCATGTTCAGCTACTTGATAATGCCAACGGTCTAAGAATTTCTTATTTAAATGATACGCTTATGTTGCTTGAGCAAGAAGCAAATAAAAAAGAAGAGGATGAAGAGGCAAAAACGCCGCCCCTTAACGTCATTAACAACTTTAAGGCCACAGAATTACGCAGCATGTTATCTGCCGCCGCGGGGCTAAAACGCGCCCTAATCAATGCACAGTTTGTTAGCTAAGAAAGTATTATGTCCACGGACACCAAGCTAGCATTTCCCGCTTTGAATAACCGCTAAACGCCGTGATCGACAACAAAGAAGTTCGCTCTTATGTCAGTGATTTCGAAGGCACGATTAACGTCATTATCGATAGTAACGGGGTGCCATTACAGAGTGAATTATCGTTTGAAGGTAGTGGCATTCAGCCTTTCGTTGAGCGAATCAAAAACCTATTTGTATCGCGTGATTGACGACCGACTCGTTAATTATCACCGCGAATATCAAAGACAACAAGAATCAACCCTCGATGAGAGCAATTCATCAGGTTATCAAAAATTGACAGTTATCGAGCAATCTCCCCTTTCATAATATGCTGTTAAAAATAAAGAGATGGGCTGCCATCGCTTTATTGCATCGTTAGTTAGCCGTTACGATAGGTATAACTATAGCCATTTAAAGCGGGCGCCCCACCCAAATGAACATAGAGAATTTTTGCCCCTGCAGGAAAGTAGTCTTTTCTCACTAAATCAATCATGCCTTGCATAGATTTCCCTTCGTAGACGGGATCGGTAATCATTGCTTCGGTTTGAGCGGCCAATCTAATCGCTTCATTGGTTTCATGACTTGGCACGCCATAGGCTGGGTAAGCGTAATCGGGATTAATATGAATATCTTCATCGGTAATCTCTTGGCCTAACCCAATGAGTTTGGCTGTTTTAATGGCAATGTTTTTCACTTGCGCGCGGGTTTGTTCGACCTTGCCAGACGCATCAATACCTATTACATTTTTTGCGCGTCCATCGACTTTAAAGCCAACGATCATGCCGGCTTGAGTAGAACCGGTCACCACACAAACGACAATATAATCAAAGGTAAAACCAAGTTCTTGTTCTTGCTCACGAACCTCTTGTGCAAACGCAACGTACCCTAACCCCCCAAATTTATGCACAGAGCCTCCAGCCGGAATGCCATAAGGTTTGCCACCTTCCTCACGAACAGACTGCATTGCCTCTTCAAAGCTTGAGCGCATGCCAATATCAAAACCATCATCAACGATTCGACTATCAGCGCCCATCAGTCGTGTCAGTAATATATTGCCGACGCGATCATAAACCGCGTCATCATGAGCCACCCAGCTTTCTTGTACCAAGCGACATTTCATCCCTATTTTGGCGGCAGTTGCCGCAACCATACGGGTGTGATTAGATTGAACACCACCAATAGAGACCAACGTATCTGCACCCGACGCTATTGCATCGGGCACAATATATTCCAGCTTGCGTAATTTATTTCCCCCCAGCGCAAGTCCAGAATTACAATCTTCACGCTTGGCATAAATTTCAACTTTTCCGCCTAGCGCTTTTGTGAGTCGTGGTAAATGCTCTATTGGCGTTTTCCCAAAGGTAAGTGGGTAGCGATCAAATTTCTCTAACATATTTTTTATCCTCTAATTTCGATAGAGAAATGTTAGCAAAACACAAATGAAAGGTGCTCTCTAGTTAGAGCTAATTACGCAGTATTAACGCTTACAATAGTGATAAGCTGAACATAACAAAACATTAAAGGCCACATTATGAAAGATTCCACCAAGGACGATCTCGATAAAATCGATTTTTTGATACTTAAAGCCCTGCAAAATAATGGCCGCTTGTCTAATGCAGACCTTGCCGAACAAGTGAATGTTAGCGCTGCGACTTGCCACAGGCGCACTCAACGATTGTTTAAGGCAAACATCATTAGCGGCGTTCGTGCCCATGTGAATCCTGATGTTGTCGATTTAAGTGCTGTTGTCATGGTGGGTGTGGTGCTTGATCGATCAACCCCTGAAAGTTTTAGCAATTTTGAGCGCGCGATTAAGAAATTAACCATCGTACTCTCTTGTTATCTGGTGGCAGGTGAATTTGATTATTTAATCAAGATACGAGTAAAGGACATGGCAGATTTTAACAAACTGCACAGCGAGAAACTTTTGGCATTGCCTGAAGTGCGCCAATTAAGAACCTATTTTGTGATGAAAGAAGTTATCGAAAATGCGCCATTGCCATTTTAATACCTGTTGTCTTAATGAAGTAGCCGTTAGATTGGGATAAGGGAGCCTGTTTAGACTCCCTTCACGCTGAACAAAACATTGATAAAAAAGGACTTATATTATGTCGCTAATACTTAGTTATCACCTTCCCCGCTAACGCTTTATTATACTTGCCATGTTCAATGGTCACTACGCCATTAACAATCACTGTTTCTATCCCTGTCGAAAGTGCATTCCAGTTCGAAAAATTCGCGTTGTCTTTCAACTTATCAGCGTTAAAAGCGATAATATCAGCGAAGTTACCCACTTTTAGTAAACCACGTTTTGGGAGTTTTAGTGCCTTAGCCGTCGCATAACTACTTTGCTTAATGAATTGAGAAAGCGACAATAATTCATCGTCTTTCACATATTGGCGATATTTTTTCGGAAAACTTGCGTACTTTCTAGGATGACCATTGGTGCCATCTGAGGATGTAACCACCCATGGTTACACCATAAAACGATT
>JABSRV010000323.1 GCA_013214905.1 Psychrobium sp.
GTCATTTTCAAATTTACCTGACCAATACTTAGGACCTAAAACTTCAGATTCCACCGAACTCTCCATGTAAATATAACGCCGCAAGCAACGGCAGCGTGCTGGCGCTGTTTTTGCTGTCTCTTTAGCAAAAAATTCGACAGTGTTAGCTGTCCGATTGACTTGCCTTGTTATACGCTACTGATTTTATCCCAACAATTTTCATACTTAATAATATTATCTTTTATTTTGAAAATGCCATCTTCTTTGCGAGAGCAAGAGAATTTAACATCCTTACTACGCTCTTTATCTGCTTCGGCCTTAGTAAGAATGAAAACTCTTTCACCATCGTCATCAATTATCACTAAAACCAAATAATCATAATTTTTTTCTGTACCCGATATAGAGTTGTTAGTGTTTTTGTTCTGAAGTTCAGTCGCTTTTACTTGAAGACGCTTAACACATTTATTGTTAAGCACCACGGTAATATCATAATCTTCTTGATTAGATTTTATTGCCATATACGATTCAATATTTCTTTGAAGAAGATTAAGCATAACCAAATGCTCACCAAATTTACCTATGTACTCCAATGCCTAGACTCCATTTGCGTATAACTCTTAAGCATTTATCTCTCGTCTGCGCAGCATGAGAGATAAATGTCTGTTGGACGAAACCATGTGACTCGGCTTAATATGGTTTTTGTTTATTGTGCCGTCAGCCTCAATATTAAAAATAATAACAAACGTCTTTATTTACGATTGTTATTTTCGTCAACACAGCTAATTAAACGATGAGTTTAGCTGAAAAATACATCAAATAATATAGCCGGACAGATCTATTACCTCGCTGTTTTACAACGCCTTATCTATATGCACTTACACTAAATCGTTCGTTTAAAATATCCAATGCGAGCCGGTAACATTCAGCTTATGAGTCGCATGCCAGCGTGATGACAATGAGGGCAAACAGGCCCGATTTCTTCACCGGACATATCTTCTTTATTCAACACGGCTGGCAGCGCTAAACTTTCGCGAATAATCGCTAGTGATTTCCGCCTCACTGAGTTAGCCAAAAATCCGTAATAACGCAGCCTCATAAACCCTTTAGGTAACACATGCAGCAGGAAGCGCCGTAACAATTCACTTGTCGAACAATGCATGGTTTTCCGATCTCGTGAACAATAATCCAAATAGTTTAAACCTACTTGCCCATTGTCATTTAACGTTAATCGACTTTCACTAATGCCCACGCGATTACAATAACGTGCTAAATATTTCACCACAGTATTGGCATGTTTCAACGCTGGTTTACTATAAACAACCCACGGTAGTTTCGCAGTAACATGCAATGCTTGAGCTACATCATTAGGTGCTAATCGAGATAATTCGCCCCCTTTACTCATCTCAGATAAATAGGCTAGCATCTTGCCTCGATATTTAGCTGACAACGCCTTAACGGGAAATAAATATCCCTTTTTTCGTGTGTTACACCATTTTCTATTTGCCGTAAGCACACCTCCGGGGATTAAGCAGTGTATATGAATATGACGATTAAGCTTTTGCCCCCAAGTATGTAAGACGCACATGGCGCCCAGCTTACCATTGAGGTGGTGACGGGGATTTGCAAAGGCACATAGCGTTCCCCAAACAGCCTTAAATAAGCCATCATAAATCACTTTAGGGTGCATCGTTGCCCAGCCATTAAATTGATGCGGTAAGGTAAAGACCAAGTGATGATAGGTTAATGGCAACATGTCCTTTTCACGTGCATTAACCCATTTTTCCCGCGCTTGCCCTTGGCAGACAGGACAATGGCGATCACGACAAGAACAGTACCATTGTGTATCTTGCTCGCAGTGATCACAGTGCCATTGATAAGTGCCCAATGCACTGGTGCGACAAGCCCGTAGATGGTGCAATACCTGCCATTGACGTGGTGAGATTGATGATGTATCCGAATTAACCAACCCATCCTCGATAATGTGCTTAAAAGCCCCGCTACTCATCACCTTGACCTAATTTCGCGAGCAAATCGAACTGACTATCTTGCTCACGCTGATAATGAGGTAACCAATGAATATAGCGAAAGGTGGTACGAATATCCTTATGTCCAAGATTATGCTGTAGCTGCGCCAGCGGTAATCCTGCCATCAGTTGATGCGTTGCATAAGCATGCCGCAACGCATGAATTCCACCGCGACTCGTCACTCCAGCGTCTTTTTTTGCCCTTTGATACGCCTTTTGTACGGATGAGATATTAATTGGCTTTGCTCGATTGTTTCCATAGAACATATAGTCCTTAGGTCGAAAGGCTCGCCAGCAATCTCGCAGGCGTTCTAGTACGGTGGGCGGTAAGACGACAACACGGTCTTTACCTCCCTTACCTAAATGCACATGTAACGTTTTATCCTGACCATTGATATCATTGACTTTGATTGTTGTCGCTTCACTAATACGTAAGCCGCATCCGTAACAAAGAGACATGATGGTTAAATACTTTAGATGATGGCAGGCACAAAAAATTTGACTCACTTGGGAATGACTTAATAAATCGGGTATTTTTTGTTGTCGTTTCATCGGTGGTAACAGTCGCACAGTGAATGTACGATGTAAGACCTCACGATAAAAGAAGTTCAGCGCATGAAATGCCTGTAAGCAGGAGCTGGTAGACAGCTTTCGCTCTAACGATAGTGACCACAGATAATCTTTAAGTTGCTGGTCGCTCAACATATTTGGTAGTTGATGCGTTTCTTTAATTAACGCATTAACCCATCTTAAGTAAGCGGTTTGTGTCTTCTGCGAGAAGTGACGGACCTGCATGCAGCCGACAAACACTTTTTTTAAACTTGCCATAACTTGCCTCCAATAATGTATTGAGTTGCAAGTTAAGTGTGCCTGAAATTTTGATAAAGGTTGAGAGGGGATGAATCTCCGCGAAGCGGTTTAGTTCAACAGCTCTATTAGCAGGATAAATTCCGTATTCCATGCGAAAACCCCACCAATAAAACCCGATAAATTGGTTGAAACAATACACCACCACTCTAATAAATTCAATAGGTTAAAATCCATTGTTCGAAAATTAGATTGTGGAAATACGGAGACTTGCCGTATTTCTCGTGGGAATACGGAAACCCAATTTTCACGACAATTAAGCGCTACTTTAAATTTTTTCGTCATAAAAACTATCGATAAGCCAATATCAAAATGACACGCCTATCCAATTCATTATTGGGGATAACGACTACCTGATTACGCCAACAAACTATTTTATCTTTACCCCAAACAGCAAAAAGCCCGATTAATCGTTAAATTAATCGGGCTTCTCTAAATAAATGGCGGTGCCAGATAAAGAGTGGATTTGAACCCACGCGCTATATCCCAAATAGCCCGCTGACTTTTCTAAATTAATCGCGGTGCCAGATAAAGAGTGGATGTGTCTCCTCTCGCAGCCCTTTCAAATAAATCATTTTATCGTAACAGCAAAAAGCCCGATTAATCGTTAAATTAATCGGGCTTTTCTAAATAAGTGGCGGAGAGATAGGGATTTGAACCCTAGATGGGCTATAAACCCATGCTGGTTTTCAAGACCAGTG
>JABSRV010000324.1 GCA_013214905.1 Psychrobium sp.
GTTTTTATTTCGATTATCGACCAGTAAGTCGGCTTCAATGAGTGCGTGGATGCTTTGTGGTTTACCAAAGTAATAACCTTGATAATAAGCGCACTGCAAACTATCTAAAAACTTAAATTGCTTTTCGTTTTCAATGCCTTCAGCGATAACATCAATCCCCAATGATTGAGTCATGGTTAAAATCGCTTTGACAATAGACTCATCGTCACTGCTTTGATGTAGGTCTTGAATAAATGAGCGGTCTATCTTAACCGTATCAATAGGTAATTTCTTAAGATAGGTTAAAGACGAATAACCCGTGCCGAAGTCATCCAATGAAAAATGAATTTTCAACTTGCGTAGTTGGTTCATTTTTATAATTAAATCATCAACATCACCAATGACGACCTCTTCGGTAATCTCTAATACTAACTGCACATTGTCGAGTGAATATTGGCTAATAATCGATATTATTTGCTCAACGAAATCTTCTTGAAAAAAATGGGTTGGGCTAATGTTAATCGCTATTTTTAGCTTTTTGTTGGGGAAGTCACTGCTGGCAATACCCGGACTTTGCTGGCACGCCATGTGTAAAATGTAGCGTCCCAACTTGTCGATAATACCAATGTCTTCAGCCAGCGCAATAAAGTTTGATGGGTCAATAATACCTTTTTCTGGATGTAACCAACGCAGCAAGGCCTCTACACCAATCACTTGACCTTTTTGATTAACTTGCGGTTGGTAATGTAAAAATAACTCTTTGTTATGAAGCGCTTGATGCAGCTCTTTTGCTTGTTCTAGACGTAGCTTAGCTTTCTTTTGCATTTCAGGTTGGAAGAACGAAAAGAGCCCCTGACCTTTGTCTTTGGCATGATAAAGCGCGATGTCGGCCTGACGTAATATATCGTCTGAGCTGTTAGCTGATTTATAATTAAAGACGGTGATGCCGATGCTAGCCGACAAGTTAAGTTCGTGTCCGTCAACCTTCAGCGGTGCAGTGACTAGTTCTATCATGTTTACGGCGTTGTTATAAGTTAACAGCGCGGCATCTTGCGTCTTACCATGCATCTCAGATAAAACTAACACGAATTCATCGCCACCTAAGCGTCCTAAGAAATCTTCACTTCGATGATTGAACGCCAAGCGATTGGATATAGCCTTTAGCACTTTGTCGCCAATAGCGTGACCTAGAGAGTCATTGACGGCTTTAAATTGGTCAAGGTCTAGTAAAAATACTGCGTGATAACTATTTTGATTGGCGTTTCTGGTGCGCTCATGCTCTAAATATTCCAGCAATGCATATCGATTTGGCAGGCCGGTTAGAGGGTCTTGTAGCATATGACGATCTAATTGCTCTTGTGCGATTGCGCGCTCGCTCATTTCTAGTCGTAACTTTTCATTCACTAAATGTAATTCGTGTGTGCGCTCTTCTACCAATTGTTCTAGTTTACCGTTGAGTTTGGCAATGTTTTTACGAGCTAGTGTCAATTCAAAAACTGCAGGCAACCACCTCAGCAACCCTGTTGCCAATAGAATCATGCCCAAAAAAGAACCAATGCCTTTTTCAATAAATGCTTCTAATTGCGTATCGCCAATCACAACGTACTGGCCAAGTTGCGGGAAGTTATCCGTAATATCAATAAAAAAACTAAACACTAATAAGGCAAACCCGGTTAATAATAATCGCGATCCCGGTTGATGGGCTATTTTGTGCTTTCTAACGGCCTTAAATAGTATGCAAAAAACTATTAATGCGGTGATAGCGATTAAGCTCTCGAGAATTATCTCGTTCATATTAGTTTTCCATTGGATGAATAACCCATTCTAACGTGAAAATTTGTTGTTCTTCAATGTCCTAATTAACCTCGCAATGGTGTAAATTAACAAATTATAAAAATAATAATAAGACTACCTTAAGGTAGAACTAGGTAAAGTTATATGATTCAATGTGTTAGCAGGTTTGTGATGAGCATGTTTGGTTGGGGGATTCTAGGTGACCTGCCTAAACGTAATAAATATATAATTATTGTTGGTCCACACACCAGTAATTGGGATTTTATTCTTGGTATGTTGGTGCGAAATGCTCTGCGGGTAAAAATTCGATTTCTGGGTAAAAGCCAATTGTTTGTTTTCCCCATTGGTTGGTTCTTTAAAGCGATTGGTGGCATTGCTGTATATCGCTCGAAAGAAAATAATTTAGTAGATCAAGTCGTTGCACATTACGCTAATCACGATCACTTTATTTTGGGTTTAGCACCAGAAGGCACTCGGCGCCAAGTAAAACGCTGGCATCAAGGTTTTTATCATATTGCTTGCAAGGCACAAGTCGATATCGTGATGATTGGTTTTGATTATAAAACAAAACAAGTACGCGTTAGGGAACCTCTAAAACCATGCAATGATATTGATCATGATTTTCCAATTATCTTGGATTATTTTCGCGCTATAGATGGTCGTTTTGAACAGGAAATATCTGAGCATCAACCTGCTAACAAAGTTGGCTAGTAATACGCTAGACGAGATCCCCGATAAAAATAACTCGGGGATGACGTTTAGGATTTAGCGACTAAACAATCTTTTTCATTGCGGACATGTGACCGCGCAAGGTATTACCGATAACTTCTACCGGATGGCTGCGCAGTGCTTCATTGACTTCAATCAATTGTGCGTTGTCTACGCCGTTGCCTATGGCGCCTAAACCTTTACCGATAACGTCACTGTCGATATCACGCATGAAATCTTGTAATAACGGCAAACATGCGTGGTTATATAGATAACAGCCGTATTCTGCAGTATCGGAAATGGTGGCATTCATTTCATATAACTTCTTACGCGCGATGGTATTGGCGATTAGCGGCGTTTCGTGCAACGACTCGTAATAAGCTGACTCTTCTTTAATACCCGCTGCAACCATAGTTTCAAAGGCTAGCTCAACACCGGCGCGTACCATAGCGACCATTAGAATGCCGTTATCAAAGAATTCTTGCTCGCTAATTTCTTGCTCGGTAACCGCTTGCTTTTCAAACGCTGTTTCACCGGTTTCTTTACGCCAGCCAAGTAACTTAACGTCGTCTTCTGCCCAATCGTTCATCATGCCCGATGAGAAGTTACCGCCCATGATGTCATCCATGTGCTTGTTGTAAAGAGGGCGCATGATTTGCTTTAGTTCTTCTGATAATTCAAACGCTTTAATCTTTGCCGGATTAGACAAGCGATCGAACATGTTGGTGACGCCGCCGTACTTAAGAGCTTCGGTAATCGTTTCCCAGCCATATTGAATTAACTTAGCCGCATAAGCAGCGTCGATACCTTTATCTATCATTTTGTCGAAGCAAAGCAGTGAGCCTGTTTGCAACATACCACACAAAATTGTTTGCTCGCCCATAAGATCTGATTTTACTTCGGCGATGAATGAAGACATTAGAACACCGGCTTTATGACCACCCGTACCCGCCGCATAAGCCTTAGCAAGTGCTAAACCATTGCCTTGTGGGTCGTTATCGGCGTGCACGGCGATAAGTGTTGGCACACCAAAACCACGCTTATATTCTTCACGTACTTCGGTGCCAGGGCATTTAGGCGCCACCAT
>JABSRV010000325.1 GCA_013214905.1 Psychrobium sp.
CCCCTTTAACACTATCTTGTTGGGTAGGTGATGCTATAAGTCCACGCTTAACAGCTTCGTCATATAACGCTTTGTGTTCCCCACTAAGCAAACCCCGTCGATTAGCTTCTTGCAGTAATTCGAGATGATTGACCATTAGTTAATGCTAGCCACACCGTTTAACTTAGAAAGTATTTGCTCATTAGATAACGTAGATAAATCATCTTGGCCACTTCCATCATCAACTTTCGCACTTGTCACACCAAACGATTGGTCAATACCCAATTTACGTTTATCAAACGCTGAAATAACTCGGTCAATAGCTGCCTTTCGTTCGTCAACATCGATAAAATCGTTACTACTTTCGATCTTAACAATTGCTTTAGCTTTATCACGTTCCAAAAGAGACAATTCTTTACGGTATGCCGCTTTGATTTTTATTTTCGGATCCGTTTGTTGACGTTTTTTGAAATTATTACCAACACTTTCACCCATTTTATCCCAATAATCAGGTCGTTCTATCATGTCGGCCATCATCATTTTAGTTTGAATCATGTGAATGATTTCTTGCGGGGATCTTTGTAAAACAGGATCATCATTTTCAGTTGAACGGCCTTGCGTCATTGGTTTAATCTGAGATTTACCGTTGTCATAATTGACTTTTAAAGCGAATGATACTGCGCCACTTTTAGCGCCCGTTGGCACAAAACCAGCGAAGCTAACGTCTGTAATTTTTGCACCAACAACGTAGTCAAAATTACCGATTGAGGATGAAAACTGATCTTTAAATACCGTATCAAACAGTTTGATTGTCTCAGGGTTATTAACCTGTGCGAGTTGGCCGCTTGAAATTGATTGCTCAAGTTTTTCTCCCAACCCTTTAATCGCTTGGCGCATTTCGGGACGTTGAAATGTTCGAGGATCTTGTCCTGCGTTACGTTTGAACATTTCTTCATGCTCTGGCGCAACGCTGCCGTTTTCACGAAAATACTGCCATCCAGCGCCCATTAAACTTTGATCTTTTACCCACTGATTTTTTTTGTCCGATGCATTTTGCTGCCAAGTTCTATGTTTTATCGTTGCATCACTTGTTTGTTTTCTGTAATCGGCGGTCTTTTGCTGGGTATCGTTCCGATATTCCACCGTATCCTGATATCGATTTCCGTTACGATCTAACGCATCTTGATATCTGGTTTCGTTGCGATCATCTAATCGTGATAACCTATCTCGATTATCCAATCGGGCTTGATGACGTTCCATCATATTAAAGCCTTGCATTGCGCCATCCATTAATGGTGAACCCATGATAACCTCCTAAAATGAACCCGCTAAAAAACCGACTGCAGCACCAATAGCAGTACCCCAACCTGGCATTATTTGTGTGCCAATCATTGCACCACTAGCCATACCACTGAGTTGGTTACCTTTCTTTTTCTGTTTGTTTTGAGCATTTATTTGTTCACGGTTTTGCTCTAACTTGCTCAACGTATCAAGCGATTGTTTAGCTTGTTTTTTGGTGCTGTTACCCATATCCATAATTGAATAACTCATGACCTAGCTCCTATGTCCGCTAAAGTTCTAAGTGCGCCGCCTTGCCCAGTAATAATCTTGTTTTGTAAATCGTCAACCGCTTGGCGTGTTTCGTTATTCACGGATGCAGTTGTTAGATTTTTCAACAAAGAAGTATTACGGCTACTCTGCGCAGTATTACTCGGTGATTGGCCATATCGTGATAACCGGTTATTTTCATTTTGCTTGGCCACCGCAAATGAGTTGTTAATATTGCTTTCGTTACGACTCATCTGTTCATTGAGTAAATTATCGTTTGTTGCCAATGCCAACAATTCATTTTGTACCGGTAAGTAACGTTGCTGGAAGTCTGCCCACTGGTCGCGTGTTAACTGCGCCATCGTGTCTTGATAGTTAATATTAAGTTTTGTCTCGCCTACCGCTAACTTACCCTCAGTAGGATAAAAATTTGGCATAAATCCCCCTTATGACCAGAAATGGATTATCAATCATCATCTGATGCCAGTTCTGGCTTCTTATTATTCAAATAGTGACTAGCATAAGCACCGCCCAAAGCACCTACAGCACTTAATGTGTTTGCACTTTTTTGAGATGATATAGATGCATCATTAATGGCTTTACGCTGTGAGTTAACAGCTATATCGTTTAGTGAAGATACAGCCTGTTGCGCTTCTCCTTGCCCCATAGCCATAACATTGCTCATTTTGTCTATGTGGCGCTCTTGTCCCGCTATTTGTGAGCGAGATTTAGCATCGGCTGATACTGAGCCCTCGATATCACTTAAAGAGTTAATAGCCCCTTTAAACTTGCCAGAATTGGGATTAACTCCATTAGCGGTTAGTTGTTTGGTTGTAGAGTCACCAGCTTGTGCAAAAGAGCGTTGATAACCTAAATTCGTGTCATCACTAATTCCCTGATAAACAGACGCATCATTGCTCGCCTTAGCCTCTTCAATAACTTGATTTTCAACCGGCACAATGTTTGATTTATAGTAACCCCATTGCTCTAGGTAGACTTTGGCTAGCTCTTTCTCATAGGCCGTTTCTTCTACTTTGTCATCCCCACCCATACCTACCTCTCTAATTGATATCGCCATCGTGTCAATGATTTGTAATCACCGTGATTAACCCAACCGAAAGCCGGTGCGAGCTTTTCAAATCCCTTTCTCGCCGTTAAAAATTCGATATATTTGGCATTGCCCACACTAGACAATGAAATAAGCTCATCTTGATAACGTTTCAGTGCGTTACCACCAGTGCAATGCGCTATGGTTAACTCGATAAATTCATCGTGTTGCCTACACCGTGGACGAAGCACGATAAATCCATCGTCTGCCACAAATAAAAAAGCCCGTTCATCTGAACAGGCTTTATCAATCGTGTTGTATATGTCGGGTAAATCACCTCGTTTCCCCATGGCAATAATTGTTTGCTTGAGTCGTTCTCGGTGTAAAATCCACTTAACATTAACTAATGAAATTACCCGATCCTTTTCGGTATTGCAGTGCAGGGATTCTTTGTGCTGGTATGTTAACATCAACGCCGTCATAGCCTTTATTCCCTCGCAAGTCAGCCCAAATGTGAAGATGAACTTTGCCAGTGCCTTGAGGGATTGTTGCACTGCTTCTTGGTGTTCCAATTGAAGACGCTCCCCCAAGAGAAAACAGCAACGGACTATAGTCACCCTCGCTGGTTTGTCCGCCAGCAGATGCGCGCCTCAACCCACGAGCCTCACCAAGAAGGGCTACAATAGTGGTCTGGTATAATGAGTTTTTTGCCACGTAGAAGCTAGATATTTTAATCCAATTCCGCTGAACAGACTCCCGACTAAATGATGGAATTGGAATTTCATCACCATCGACTAAATCACCCTCAATCTTATTAGCAAAAATCCTTCCTGAGAACGTGGCATTGTGACCAAATAACGTTCTGATGTAAGCCTGATTTATCTGCGCACTGCCTATGGCACCAGACTCAATGTAAGAAGTTACGTTAGTGGAAAATATTTTGGATAAGCCAGCGAACGCAC
>JABSRV010000326.1 GCA_013214905.1 Psychrobium sp.
TATAGCTAAAGTTATCGTTACCAAAATAATTAGCATTAGGCGTATATAAGTACGTGCCATCGTTATTAAAGATTAAGTTGCCATTGCTTACGTGGTTGGCAGTTGCTAATGCATAACTCAGTGAACCGCCAGACAATGTGTAGTCATTATCCGTGACATTAGCGGCATTATTGGCACTATCCTCTGTCACTGTTAACAGATCATGATCGGCAAATAAATCAACCGTATTGGTTACTGTAATTGTGGTCGTTGCGATAGTGCTGTTTGCTCTACCATCGTAGACTTGCACGTCAATAGTCCGTGGTGTGGTGCTGGGTGCTTGGCTCGAGTTGTTAAAACTAACCGCACCGATAGCTTCTTGATAGTCGGCCAGCGAAGCGCTGCCGGTTAATGTTATGGTTATTTTCCCGCTAATGCTGACATCAATTGCAGACGTTATACCTGTTGGCAATGTACTAATGATTAATTCATCACCAACCTGGCGATTGGTCAGCGTAATGGTCGCTAAGGTTAAATTTATATCTTGAACGTCAGTAATCAAGATATCGATATCGGCAATGCTTACGGACTCATTACCTTCGGTGAACGCAGTACTAAAGTTATTGTCAGCGGTATTACTCGCATCTAAATCAAGCTCGGGTGGCGAATTAGGCGGCGGAGCCGTATCTTTACTCGCTGTTTTAGTAATTGCTTGTTGCGAATTTTGAGTTGCGTTGATAATTACCGTATTCGAGCCATCAGCTACGCCAGTCACGTCAAATTGGCTATGCCATACTCCGGTCCATTGAGAGCTAGTATCGGTGTTTGCATCACAAGTAACGGTGCGGGTGATTGGTGTTGCGGCATCAATAGTAATAGCCACATCACCGGCACCTAAAACACAGACACCGTTTGCTGGAAAAGCGGTTTGATTGGCAATGGTTGCGTCAACAGAGTGATTAATTTGGACATCGGTAATTTTTAACGCGATAGTGAACACTGCGCGATCTGCCAAAGTAATATTATTAAACTGAGCTTTGTTATTGATCCATTGGTCAACGTTGTAATAGCTAATATCACCGGTGGTATAATCGCCGTCTTGATCATTGTCGACCATCAATAATAGAGATTTTTTTTCGACTGAGCCAACATCTAACATTGCGTTAAGATCAAACTCTAGGCTTAAATTGTTAGCATTGCTACCATCTTCATTTGTTAGTTGAACCTGCCAATTACGGTTTGCTCGCGACTTAATACCCTGAGGGTTATTGTTTAACGTCGACTCAATAGCAACTTTATTTCCATACTCAGCATCAACGCTGCTTTTATCGGTTGCCCAAAGAATGTAATCACGATTACCGTTAAAACCAGGGCGAGAGGTTGCTAAATTAAGGCTGGTAAAGTCAGTGTCGGTTGCCATGGTTAACACGCTGGCGTAGTTAACACTGCGAGAAATACGCTGATCTAATTGGCGTGCGTCATCTCGGCCAAGACCAGCGACATTATATTTAAAGACATCGCTAGCGTCAGACTGCCAAATGACATTACCCGCAGAATTCAAATAATCGTAGCCATTATTACCTGTCGATGAGCCGAGGGTGTCTTGCACCGGGTTTAGCGTAATACCATATTTCACGGCTAAATAAGACTCTATGATATGACGGTCGGTATCGTTAAGTACTTCATCAAACACAATTAACTCGGATAATAAACCGTTTAGTTTACCTTCACCCGAATAATGGCGACCTATACGTACACGTTCAGTCAGCGGATAGCCTGCACCAGTTTGGGTGATTTTTTGATTGATCTCATCAATGGCACCATTGGCGTAAATACTATAATCAACACTATTAATAGAATGAACATCGCGTTTTAATACACCAATACTTGGCAATGAAAAAAGTTTAAAATCGCCTTCGGTAAAGTAGTCACCAGCATGGCCCCCGCCAAAAGACAAGCGTGATTCATAGCCTATGCCAAATGACATATCAGAACGTTTTATTGCTGGGGTGATAGTACCCGATGGATCTGAAACATCGCCGCCATAAAGCAGACCTACTTGATATTGTGACCTGCCTACGCCTGCTGACTGGAATACCGCAAAAATTGTTTGATCTAGCGCTGCAGGTGTTTCAAAGCCAATCGCGTTGCCATCGCCGCTGGCGTCAAATTCAATCACCGGATTGAAGTTCATATGGGCGCTTTGGTTGTATCTATAAAACGGCATTGCCGGTAGTGCAGCGCTCTGAGCACTACCGCCTTCACCCGATAGATGCTGAGCGGGCAGGGCATTGTGCAGATTGCTGCTGCGATTAAACCACTGCGTTAGCTGGGTATTACTCGTAGGAATAGAGTTTTTTGTATTGACTCCTAAGTCAGCTTTTAACCACAGTACTTCCGTTGCCAACGAAGCCGTAGAAAAAATACTGGCACCAACAAGTAGTGAAATGATTAATTTAAGGCGGACAATACCTAGCCAATTTTGGTTTAGGAAAAACAATGCCGTACACTCCGGTGAGATGGTGGTCGAATATTTGTGGCGCGCAGTATATCAAAACTATTCCTCATTTCCTCCAAATTTAGAGTTAAACGTCTAATAATCATTCATGAATTAGGGGAACGTCACAATGACAAAAAAAATGACTAACAGAGTGTCTATCTGAGATATTTATTTAAAGTTACATAGTTGCCAAAGCTACAGCGAGAGTTGGAAGTGGAATGAGGAAAAAGATTTTTAGTAAACGCCTTGGCACTGAAAGTATGCTAATTGCGTTTTGTCTAGATGAAGGAATTGTGACAATAGGAATCTACTATCACAATAAATTTGACGTTTCAAATAGCTTAACGTTAGCTATGATGCATCGACAAGGTGGTTACCGTTTTAACAGATACACTAAAATTATGCTCCTTCACCACTAAATATTGAGCATCACTAAAAAAGTCCTGCATCGCTTGCTCACTGGGAAATAAATGCAAAATAGCCGATTAATATTACTGTCAGCGGGGGCAAGCAAGGCTTCGCTAACGATAAAGTCAAAGGTGAATTCACCACCAAAACTTGTAATACCAATCCGTATTAAAGACTGCCCACTTATGCTGGTTAAAACAGTTGAATACGTCGTTGCTCTCAATCCCAATAGCAAGCTATTACTCGGCAACATGCTCCTGCGTTGCTCTACTATCGACATCCATGTCGAAATCAATCGAGCGCCTAGTCTTCACCAATTTTACCTACGCATAACAAGAGTGCTCTTCAACGAGGATTGGTATAAGGATGGGTTTCATGGCCGCGCTATAGTTTGCATATTCTTGTGGGTCGCTAACCTCAATTCCTATAATGCGTTGATATGACATATAGCTCTCCTAAATCTGTTGTCGCAAATGAAAACGCCGGCACTATTTAAGAGCCGGCGTTTGAATTAATACAAGTTGTATATACCCAAAATCATTGGAATTGCAGTGCAGGTTTTCCGTTCAAGACAAAACCTGAGTACCTACATCACTGCTTTAGCTGACTTCCTTATGCCACTGGCATAAGGGTTCTGCTTTCGCTC
>JABSRV010000327.1 GCA_013214905.1 Psychrobium sp.
GTCGTAATTGATTTGCTCCACCAGCAAAATTACCGTAATGACGACGGAAATTTTTTACCGCCTCAAGCCAGATTTCTTGCTCTATTCCTAATGAAGCCAATAGCTTGGGCTCCTTTGACTCAATATACCCCGTCTTTTTAGGGTCTATGTGCCTGCCACTCCAATCAACTAACTCTAAATAATCATGTAACGAAAACGGGATGTCATTGGTATTGTCTACATTAGAAAATGGCACTAATACGTGAGGTTGCAAAGGAACGCTATTTTCTTTGCGCTTATTTGATCTAAATTGTCGTTGGTGACTTTTTAACTGTTTGATTCGCAATTGGATTGAAGTGTAGTCACTTTTCTCTATCCTAGCGCTCATACCGGCCCTAATAGGATTCAAATCGACGTAGGCCAAGCAACTTAACAACGCTGTTTCGTCTAATAGTGCTTGGGATTTAAACCGCCCTTCCCACTAATTTTTATGGAAAAAATTAGAACAGCTTTAGCTGGCCCGAAGGGTGAGTGCCATGGATGGCAGCGAATAAAATTTACCCGTACATTTATCTTCTTTATTGGCTTCTCGATCTATGTGCTCATTGAGACACTTCATGAACCATGAGATGTCATATAGTCGCCTACGCCAAACATTAATCACCTCAACAACGGCAGATAAATGTGCCGAGCTTAAGTCATCACCTTTCAAATAACTGTCGACTAACAAATTGCCATGATATAACCGATACCACCGTGAAATCACGTCATCCATCGACCATTGCTCAGCGCGCTCTTTATCGACCCGCAGCACCGCGTGATAATGGTTAGACATAATGGCGTAAGCCGCTGTATCTATCTTCTCCGCATAAAAATGAGCGCCGAACACACCTATTAATGACATGATAATAAGAGGTTGAAGTTAAATCGATTAAACAATTTCTAGCACGAGTCATTATTAATCTCCCGTAATTGGCAAGTATTAACAGGGTAGTCTCGAATTTAAGGGGCTGTTCTAAATTGGTTCAATAAATTAACGCCTGTCCAATATTCTCAGCAATATTCCCACGGTGGCAAACAATGGTTAAACGACGTTAATTTTCGCTTTGTTAAGCCGGTCATTCGCCGTGCATTAGGGCAATTAACAAAGAGAGATAATCAGGCAGGCACCAGCCAATGGCACGTAGCACAAGCAGCCAACGCCACCAGCAAACTTTATATTCATCATATAGAAGCTCGCCCCTCTTTCAATGCCATCGTTTTGGCCAAAGAATGTACGGTCGGCCAACATAGCACCGTTAAAACGGAGCCAGCAGTGATGACATCGGCAGCATTAAAGCAGCAGTTTATACATTGTCAGCACAGCAAAATATTGTATTTAGAAACCGCTGACTTTGGCAATTATTCCGTTTTCGCAAGGCAATGCGCGGCGCTGTTTGGCACCCGCCCCATAGCGTCGTTAGATAAAACCATAGATCAGAAAAGAACCAAAAAGCAACGCCATCATGCCAGAAAAAGGTGCCAATGGTTTGACCGATGAAAATGCCCATGTTAATAAACGTTGGAATTTATCTCGACCGATAAACAGAAAAACTAACGCGGCGAATATCGACAACCAACCAATAATTGACATGATCAGCGGGAATTTCGACCCGCTTGCCTGGATTACCAACAACCCGCCCATTGCCATTGGCGCTTGCTGTGCACAATATTGATTAGTGTTTCAAATAAAAGAACATACTCCTCAACGGTGCGGTGTCGGCACTAGTGATCAAGCCCAACGTTGCTTCATAACCAATGGTGTTGGCTATGTACCAGTTAGTTGAGGCTGTAAACAATCATGCCATATCGATTAGGAGAATTTTATGATGTGCTCGTCAAGTTAGTTCTCTCTAATGAACGTATTCGCACGCACACCCGTTACTTTCGTTGCCTCGCCAAAGAAAGTAACCAAAGAAAATCGACCCTAGATTAGTTGCTGAACTTTATATTGATAGCTGTTTTAACGGAACCGATTTCAATGCGTATCCTGCGCGAAAATCTAAAAATTTGTCCCTGATTTTCCCTCCTAACAGCTATAGATAAAAAGATAACAAAAGACGGGGCATGATCCACGTTGCACGCTTGCGACTCTCTAAAGCAAGCTACTGAATATACTAGTAAAAAAAATATAGTCCCACTTAACTGGGACATAGCCAATGGTGTTTAACTTGTCTCTGTCGGATTCAAGCCCGGCGCGCAGTTTTTCGTGTGTAATGGCTGTTTCTAGGCTCTTAGGGGAAATACAACGCGGGTTCTATATAACTTCAGCCAACTTAAGTCAATAGTTGAGAGCTCATTTTAGTCGACTCAAGTGTAAAACTCTTTGTGTAATTGTTAAATATATGTAACATTTACATTGACAACAAAGGGGTTACGGTCGTTTTTAACTAAAATAAATTAAATTT
Source organism: Psychrobium sp. (assembly GCA_013214905.1). Lineage (GTDB taxonomy): Bacteria > Pseudomonadota > Gammaproteobacteria > Enterobacterales > Psychrobiaceae > Psychrobium. Next base: position 2,427 of record JABSRV010000327.1, read on the forward strand.
CAACCAAATTATAAAAGAGATAATAAAAAAATTCGTATGTAACTACATATAAAGCAATAGCTAATCACAAAAAACAAGTCAAGGGATAATAAGTATGTTAAATAAATTCAAACTAACAGGCCTAATTGCTGCAATGGGAATGACCTGTGTGGCAATGCCAACGTTTGCGGAAGAAGAAAAAAAAGAAAAGAAAGTCGTCGCTCCTGAAACTATCGTAGTGGTTGGCTCTCGCGCCGCACCTCGCTCAGTTGCTGATTCGCCGGTTCCGGTCGACGTTATTAGCGGTAAAGAACTAATGGCTAACGGTTCATCAGATATGGCAACGTTACTTAGAACAGTAACACCTTCATATAATGTAAGTGCTCAAGCAATTTCTGACGGCGCGACCATTGTACGTCCGGCGAACTTACGCGGATTGTCTCCTGATTCCACGTTAATATTAATCAACGGTAAACGTCGTCATAAAGGTTCTATTATTGCCTTCTCTGGCGGTGGTATTGCCGACGGAGCACAAAGTCCAGACGTTTCAACAATTCCTGCTATCGCTCTAAAACAAATTGAAGTATTGCGCGATGGCGCATCAGCTCAATATGGTTCTGATGCCGTTGCCGGTGTTATTAACTTTGTATTGAAAGATAGTGACTCAGGCGGCCAATTCGAAATGAAAATTGGTCAGTTCTCTGAAGGTGATGGCGACCAAATCACCATTTCTGGTAATGTTGGCGTGGGGTTAGGCGAAGACGGTTTTGCTAATTTCAGCTTTGAAGTTAACCAACAAGATGCAACAAGTCGAAGTACTCAACGAAGTGATGCCCAAGGGCTTATTGATGCGGGGAATACTGCGGTAGCAAACCCTGCTCAAGTATGGGGCTCACCGAAAATTTCTGACGATTTCAAACTATTTTTGAATACGGGTATTGAGTTATCTAACAGCTCTCAAGCGTATATGTTTGGTAATTGGTCTGAAAAGACTGTTGAGGGTGGGTTTTTCTTCCGTAACCCAAATACTCGTGGTGGTATATTTAAAGGGCCAGAGCTTGAAGATGGTACACCAACGCTACTGGTTGCTGATTTAACACCTGGTGCTA
>JABSRV010000328.1 GCA_013214905.1 Psychrobium sp.
TTGTTCTCTATTTACCGCCCCTGTGTTTTCAATAATCGATGATTTTAAGGGGTGACAACTATCCTGACACATGGGGCAACTGGCTGACAGGAGTATTAACTTTTCGTATTCCTACCGCTAATACGGAAACTGTCCGCCATTCTGCAGAATAATAATTACCAATAAACACATAACTGATTGATTTTAGGTAAGGATAATAGTATTTTATTCGCTATTATAAATAGCTGACTGAAAATATCCCTACCAAAAACACGGAATATTTCGGCTTAATCACACTGTTAGGCGAATGGAGTCGTGTCAATGACTGAATCACATATTCAAACTGATTTTAATACACCCTTATTATTCAGAACCACATCTGAGGATTTATATCAAAGTACATTAGAAACAGGTGAACTTTGGTTAAGATCTAATAAGTATTATCAGAACATCGAAGATGCTGCACGGGTAGATAAAGGAGAAGGCGTTAATTCCTCAAAGGTAGAATTCCCTTTATCACTAAAAACAGATAATGACGTAACAATTAATATTTCTGGGGATGGGAGGCTTGGTCAAGCTATAGTTCCTCATTATATTATTTCATTACACGGAACTAGTATTTCAAATTCTCAAAAAATGGACTTTGGTGGTTTCACCTACGGTATTAAATCATTGGCAAAATTAAGTGCCCAAATATTATATGAAGCATCTAAAATTATTGATGTTGCTGGTTATAGGTTTGGTCAAGTTGCTTATCAAAATACAGCACTCATGCAAACTCAGAATAAAAATGGTGCAATAATGGAACTCACAAATGTTCCTCCTCACTATTTAAGCGCTTTAAATACAGATGTACTGAGGAAGGAGCCAGTCATGCCATTTATTGAACAAGACGAATGGCGCATCGTAATTTTTACAAATGGCTTTGTTGAGAATGACTTTAATAAGCCGTTAAAAATCAAGGTCGATACGGAACTTTTTTTCCCATATATCGCCTAACAAGCGCATCAAATCTAACGTCACACATTGTCAGGTTTTTTTCTTAAATAAAATGACGTAAAAAAGCGTCCAACATTTACCGCAGCTTATGCGGGCGTTGAGGCTGTAGAATTAATAGATTTGATTAAAACAGGTTAAAATCGAGCTCGTGTAACGTAATATAAGCGACGATCTCAAAGTGGGTAATGCATTTAATACCCTTATTTTGACGTGTTTTTGTGATTTTTTATAAATTCTACAGCCTCGTTATATTACAAGGAGAGTTTTACCATTTATTCTAATCGCTGGATTAGCAGGCTGCGCGTCCAAGCCTCCAACTAAAGTTGAGCCTATCGTAGTAACTAAAACTGAGATTAAAACCGTCACAATTCAAAAAGAATATACACCTCAAATATGGTCAAGCCATAAAGTACTAGAGGAAACCCCGGAGATGTGCGCGGTCAAGGGTAAAAGTATATTGAAGTCTCTTGGTTTCAAATCCGTGATAAAAAACGGAAGCTATGTTTATGGAAATTTCAACAGCAACAGGGCAATCATCAAGTGTGTTTTAGTTTCTAAAAAAACTTTTGTTTACACTGCTGTAGCGGGCGCTGATGTAAAGTTGGTTGAAAGACTACGAAATGAAATTGCTTGGAAGTTGTAATATAACACATATGAGCCCTAATGCTGTCAATAGGCATGACTAACTTCTTTGGCCGTGCCAGCGGTCAAATTGTCATGGCAATTAACTAATCTGTTTACTTCGTCTGTCATGGCAGCTGTTAAAAGTTACTTACAGCAAACACATATAGAGGCTCTCTTACTGTGATCTCATCACTGCCTGTTATCCGTTCAATCCGTTGATTGTGACAGGGGCACTAGACATTCATCGGTTAACCTAAGGCTAGCGCTATTCAAGACGGCGGGCTCAAGTTCTTTACTTAACTTGTCCAGTTAGTGTCAGGCTTAGCTTAGGTGTAAGCATCTTGGTTTATTGCTTTGGTGCACGATAATGAGGTTGCTAATCAAAAACAGTGGCTCAGGTTATTTGGCGTATAAACAGAAAACCATAACTCATTGGTTAATTTGTTTTTCATGTTTCTTTACACTCAACCGTATAGTCCAGTTAGATTTCCAGCTCACCTCATTACGTGACTAACCTTTTAAAAACTTGTTTTCATCAAATATCTTCTCATTTTTTAGCATGTAAAAAATACAACGACCTAGTTTGTGAGCGAAAGCTGATAATGCCTTGGCTTTACTCATTCTTCGTTGTAATTTCTTCAAATATTCCTGAGCTCTTGGATTGCCGCGTAAATGCAAGGTAATGGCCTCAGAGAATGCCCATTTTAAGTGTGCATTGCCGATCTTGTTGCCGGAAGTGCCGTAAGTTTTACCGGCTGACTGCGCTTTGCATTTGACTAGGCGTGCGTAAGACGCAAACTTTTGAACCGATGGGAAACGATTGATATCACCAATTTCGTAGATAATCGTTAATGCGAGAATTCGTCCGATACCATTCACTGTTTTGAGTAATTTAAAATGGACAGGGTTGTGCGTTAGCGCTTGTTGTTGAATAAACCATTCTATTTTACTCTATTCTATTTTATTCAGTTCAGTTTGGTAAAAATCAATCAATGCCATATCCAAATCGACGGTCCGCTTCACGACAGGGTCACGAGTACTAAAATGAGTTTGTATTTGTTGCCGGGCGTCGCTGTTCTTCAGCGTAACGCGATGTGGAGGCAAGTTATATTGACTTGTTGTGTTCGTAATATGACCTTTCAGATCAGCACCATGGCGCACTATTTTCATTCGACGACGTAGTAAGTCACGCGTGGCACGCATATTTTTAGGGTAGACATACGCTAATGGAAACGTACCGCCACGCATTAACTTGGTAATTTTGAAGGAATCGATTCTATCGTTTTTAGCTTTACCGCCATGAATGGCTTTCATATAAAGTGCATGGCCGAGAATAAAGTCGACACCGATATCATCACAGAAATCGGACACCCAATACCAACAATGCATACATTCAACGCCAACGACAATATTGCCGATATAGGGTTCGAGTATCGCTAATAATTTTTGAGGTTCGTCAGATATTTCATTGTGAACGAGTGTCTTACCTTCTTGATCTATAATGCAAACGTAAAGAATTCTGGCATGTAAATCGATACCACAATAGTATGGATGCGTGTTATTGTAGAAGTTCATTGAGCGTTCTCTTGATTGTGTTTTGTCGCCATCCAGCTTACCGCGATCTCGGTAGGTTGGGGAGAGGGCTCAATGAGTATCAAAAACCTGAATCCGACAGCTAACACTGTCGCATTTTTTCGCAAACAACAAAAAGCGCAAAAAACCTGCGCCAGCATTATCTGCGGCTTAGGTTGGCGTTGAGGCTGTAGAATTAATCAAAAAAGAACGTTTTCACGTTCTTTTTTAAATGCTGGAATTTGTGTAAATATTAAGCTTGAACCCCGATCCCGTCTGTGATCTAATGGTTATTATTCACCCAGAGTGAAACGAG
>JABSRV010000329.1 GCA_013214905.1 Psychrobium sp.
AGTTCTTAAGAACTCTGGCTTAGACATCATTGCTGCTGAGTCATTAACCGATGCTGCGACTAAAGTTGTAGCAGCTGCGGAGGGCAAATAATGTCTATCTTAATTAACAAAGATACTAAAGTAATCTGTCAAGGTTTCACTGGTGGACAAGGTACATTCCACTCTGAGCAAGCAATGGAATACGGTACACAAATGGTTGGCGGCGTAAGCCCAGGCAAGGGTGGTCAAACTCACCTAGGTCTTCCAGTATTTAACACAGTTCGTGAAGCAGAAGCAGCTACTGGCGCAACGGCTACTGTTATCTACGTACCAGCTCCATTTTGTAAAGATGCTATCTTAGAAGCTATCGATGCTGGCATTGAGCTAATCATCACCATCACTGAAGGTATTCCAACTTTAGACATGGTTGACGTTAAAGTTAAGCTTGAGCAAACTGGCGTTCGTATGATCGGTCCTAACTGTCCAGGTGTTATCACTCCTGGCGAAACTAAGATTGGTATCATGCCTGGTCACATCCACTTGCCTGGTAAAGTAGGTATCGTATCTCGTTCTGGTACGCTTACTTATGAAGCAGTTAAGCAAACTACAGATTTTGGTTTTGGCCAATCTACCTGTGTTGGTATTGGCGGCGACCCGATCCCTGGTTCTAACTTCATCGATATTTTGGAAATGTTCCAAAACGATCCACAGACTGAAGCAATCGTAATGATTGGTGAAATCGGTGGAACGGCTGAAGAAGAAGCAGCTGAATACATCAAAGCACACGTTACTAAGCCTGTTGTATCTTACATTGCTGGTGTTACTGCACCAGAAGGTAAGCGCATGGGTCATGCTGGCGCAATTATCGCTGGCGGTAAAGGTACTGCAGAAGAGAAATTCAAAGCACTAGAAGCAGCAGGCGTTAAGACTGTTCGTTCTCTAGCTGATATTGGCGTTGCTCTAAAAGAAAAGACTGGTTGGTAAGCACTAGCTTAATCAATTATTGATTCTTAAAAAAAAGGCTACTTAGGTAGCCTTTTTTATTGGCTGTAGGAATGTACAGTTGATTAACAGGGTTTTTAGTAACGAATTGATTATTAATGATTTTAAGTGGCGCAGTCAGTGTAAGTAGCTTATGTTTGTGATGAGGATGCCACGGCGTATTAAGACTGTTCTTTCTCTAGCTGATATCGGCTTTGCACTTTAAAATAAAACAGGCTGGTAATATCTGCTTAAACTCTGAAAAAAGCTGCATATTTCATCACGCAGCATTTTATATGGGTTGAAGAGAGGTATAGCTGATTAGCAATACAAACCTAATAGTTAGCTATTAGGCATAAAAGCGTATTACCTATATTATTTTATCTTATCTCCGCGCACAACGAGAACATTAATTTAGTGTAATAGTAATTTGTATCTGTAGAGCATATAGATGTAGCCCAAAACTGAATTTTTAATCCACTAGCATTTCGATAATCGCTGGTAAAGTTATATCCATTTTCGTTCCTAAATATTTACTACTGTTTTATTTTTACCAAGAGAAAAATAATAACGACGTAATAAATCATGAACGACTAACTCTTGCTGACGACCGTATGCTTTAAACATGCGATTGTTGTGCATATGCAGCAAGGAACCAAGTAAGGAATCTCGCGTACAGTTAAGTTCACCTTTGTTAATCACACCATTTAACAGCGAGATTATGGGAGCTGCTTCCAGTTGCCACTGTTCAAGCAATACTTTAATCGCTTGCTGACTTTCGTCACAGCCTTCATCACCTGAGCATAGCAGTTTATCAAAATCATCTTTAATCTGAGTTTCATATTCACGAAATCGTTTACCTAATTGTTTTCGAAGCCTACTAGTATCATCAAACTCTCGACCAAAACCGTCGCGTAAGCTGCTTATTAATTGTAAGCTAGCCTCGGGACTATATTGAAATAAAGTTAATAAACGATGTGTGAAATTAATAGCTATTCTCCAACGCACCTCTTCGCCGTACTCTTCAATTAAGCTACAAGTCTTGGCGATAAGTGCGCTATCAAACATGAATAAAGACTCTACGTGCCCCATCGCTTTTGGGCCACCATATCGTTCAACTTCACGATTGTAAGTCATTAGCTCAACTTTATGTAATTCGCCACTCTCGATCATTGGGTCAAGTATCGAATTTAGTATTGGCAATAATTTTCCTGCAAGTAAGTTTGGCTCTCCGTGAAATCGCAAACGAATGTGCCAATCGGGGTCGCCATAACGAATAAAGAACCATTGCTGATAAAGTTCAGATTGCTGTTCAATAAGTGGCAATAACTTTTCACTGAGTAATTCTTCAACGGTAGTATTCCCGGAGTATATTTTAAAACTGAGCCATTGTGAGCCCGCACTAAAGCGACGTTTTAATGGTACTGCATTAATGTTTGCCAGAGGGTTATTGGCAAAATGTCTATGGGGAGTCGCTTGAGCGTTAAATAGGGGGACTATTATTTCGTTGTTGTAATGGTTGCCTTCATTATCGGTTACTCGAGACTCAAAAGTATTGGTTAAAACTTCTTTTAGCTCTACTCTAATCTGCCCTTTCGTTTCAACTAATAAAATATTTAACATAACGGGATTACTGAGATCTATCTGCAAAACATTGTCCGACATTGCGAAATTGACAATGGTATCGAGTTGGTATTTTTTCAATAAGTTGTCTAGTCGAGTACTATCGAATTGACCGTTGTTACTAATCTCTTCAAGTATCTTACGTTCAACGCGCCATATTTTTTCACTTAGAATCAAGTTATCTAACATTACTCGCGGCACGAAAGCTGCGCGTATGGTACTTTCAGGTAAACGAAAACTTGGCGCTCGTCCGTCTTGATGTTGTAGCATACACAAAAATTTATAGGCGCCTAGGCTGCGTGCTGAATAATTATGAGCACTGGATAAACGTGGAATAATCTGCTTATTTAAGGTCTTACTCCAAAGTTTTATTTTTTGCTCTTCGACCCAAACATGCAAATCACTAAGCGGTATTTGATACTTGTCCGGCAAGCTACTGTCGGCCATAAATACAATCTCATACTCACGTAAATGTGGTCGGGCAATGACATTACCAGGTCGCCCCTCTGGTATATGTACCACTTCGGCAAAAATGACATCCGGAGAATGTGCTTGTTCTTTTTTTAGTTCGTTAATAACGCCATTTTTTAACGATTCATCCAAATGACAAAAGCGACCTAATAAATTAGCCGATGAAGGTCCATGGCAACCAATAAACTTAAAGATCGGTTTTTTATTCGTATCTTGATACAAACTCAACATAACAGCAAATGAACAGGGTTGTTGTTTCGCTGCATCTTTGTTCAGTACTTCTTTTTTAAGCTGTTTAGATTTTAAAATAATACAATCTTTGTTGCGGTTTTCTGGCAAGCTAATCTCATGTTCAATGATCGAATCAAGGATACTTATATTGGGTGCTGTCGCTTGATTTATTGACGTGTTGGCTAAATTTAAA
>JABSRV010000033.1 GCA_013214905.1 Psychrobium sp.
GCACCTGTCGCCACCTTAGGGCCAGCACTATCAACTCATGAACGTTTTCCTGAACACACTAACGTTGGTTTCATGGAGATTATCTCGCGCAGCCATATTAAGTTACGGGTTTATGAGCGAGGCGTTGGTGAAACACGCGCTTGTGGTACTGGCGCATGTGCAGCGGTGGCCGTTGGTCAAAAACAAGGTTTGCTTGATCAAAACGTGACCGTGGATTTACCCGGTGGTAGCTTAAAAATACATTGGCGCGGTGATAACAGCATCTTAAAAATGACTGGCCCTGCAGAACACGTTTACGACGGACAAATTAGAATATGAACAATGAGTTAGACGAATTATCTCAAGTGTTAGATCAAGCACTCATAGTAGAGTACCTTGAACAAAACCCAAACTTTTTCCAGCAGCAGCCACAACTACTTGCTAGTTTAACGTTGCCATCACATGAGCATGGCACGGTTTCATTAGTACAGCGTCAGCAAACAATAATGCGCGATAAAATCACCACATTAGAAGATGAAATCACTTCTTTAATGGGGATAGCAACGCAGAACCAGCAGTTGTATCAACAATTTACTCGTTTGTTTTTTGTTTTATTAGACTGCCATACTTTAGCTAAATTGGAACAACAAATAAGCGATTGTTTTGTCCGAAAACTCGGTCTAAGTGAAGTTAAATTAAAGCTTTTCACTGATAATGCGCCAGCTTCCCTGCGTATTAAACGCAGCGAATTAGATAACTTATTGGTGCAACGCTTAGACCGTAACGAGCATTATTTTGGTCGCATTAATCAACAAGAACAGCATCTGTTGTTTGAGCATGAATTAGTTGGCTCGGTGGCCCTTATCGCCCTTGGTAAACACGGTGAATTAGGCTTATTGGCCATTGCTAGTAACGATGCTAATCACTTTCACCCTGAGATGGACAATTTAATGTTGATGCAGTTGTGCCGCTTAATTTCCAGTTTGATCAATCGATTGCTGTAAATGAGCATCCGTTGTTACAAGCCTCATAGACGCCCCCTAGCCATCGGTTTTGATCTCGATGATACCCTGTATGACAACTTACCGGTGTTGCGACAAGCCGAACAAAAGTTACAACAATACCTCAATCAGCATTACCCAAAAACCAAACAATATAGCCTTAATGACTGGCTAAAAATACGCAATGACGTTGTCGCGGCGCAGCCTAGTTTAAGCCATGATGTTACCTTGTCTCGATTAGCGGCTTTAGAACAAGGTTTGCTACAACTAGGTTATTGCGCGATTGACGCGAAGCAAGGCAGTAAAGCGGCATTAACTGAGTTCTTACATTGGCGAAATCAAGTTATTATCTCCAATGAGACTGCTGAAGTATTACGTCAATTAGCCCAAAAGTGTCGCCTATTTATTATTACTAACGGCAATGCCGATGTTACGCAGTTGGGCATAAACGAGCTTATAGAGTTCTCGCTCAGTGCCAGCACGCAGTTAGCAATGAAACCCGCTAGCGATTTATTTCAGTTGGCAGAGCGCAAACTACAATTAACCGGCACTGACATTTTATACGTTGGTGACCACCCGGTATCAGACGTAGTGGGCGCTAGCAATGCAGGCTGGCAAAGCTGCTGGTTTAACCCCAATCAAAAAACATTGCAGCACATCAAAAAACCGCTGCAATTACCCACCTTTGAAATTGACCAATTAAAAGAGCTGTTGGTATTATTTGATTGAGTTTGACATCAGATATACCCGTTATCCTTGAAACCGCAGTATTATTAAGAAATACGTCCTGTATTTCTCCTACGGCCGCCGCGAGCGACGTTCAAAATATTTCCAGAATATTTTGTGTCGGCGGGTTCGAACCACAATTACTTATAAAACATAAGCTCAGGCGATTCGAATCTTGACGGCTTCACTGCAATTCCAATGTTGTTGGCTATAGGTGTATTTACGTACAGTATTTGCTATAGTCGGTGTCCTGATAAATTAACGAATATACTCCAATGGATGTTTCACTTTTACTCGACGGTTTAAACGAAGAACAACGCGCTGCTGTTGCGGCCAATGCTGGACAACAACTTGTGTTAGCCGGCGCTGGCAGTGGTAAAACACGAGTCTTAGTGCATCGCATTGCGTGGCTAATGAAAGTTGAAAAGCAGTCGACCTTTTCAATCATGGCGGTGACCTTTACCAATAAAGCGGCCAAAGAAATGCGTTATCGCGTAGAGAGCTTATTGGGCGATCAATTGGGAAAAATGTGGATCGGCACCTTCCACGGCATTGCGCATCGTTTATTACGCATGCACCACAACGAAGTTAAATTACCTGAAGCGTTTCAGGTCATTGATTCTGACGACCAATTACGCATGTTAAAGCGTTTGCTTAAGTCTCTTAATCTCGATGACAAATCATTTCCGCCGCGCCAAGTTCAATCGTATATTAACGGCCATAAAGATGAAGGATTACGCCCTAAGCATATTGAAACCTATGGCGATGCGTATGAAACGCAAATGCGTGAATTGTATCGCATGTATCAAGAAGCCTGTGATCGTGCTGGTTTAGTCGATTTCGCCGAGTTATTACTGCGCGCCCATGAATTATGGCTACACAATCCGCAAGTATTAGCTCATTATCAGCGCCGTTTTGGCAATATTTTGGTCGACGAGTTTCAAGATACCAATAACATTCAATACGCTTGGATAAAAATGCTCGCGGGCAATAACAATAACCTGATGATTGTCGGTGATGATGATCAGTCCATTTACGGTTGGCGCGGCGCTAAAGTCGAAAATTTACAACGTTTCTTAACCGACTACCCTAAAGCCATTACCATCAAGTTAGAGCAAAATTATCGCTCGACCGCTAACATTCTTGACGCGGCCAATGCTGTGATTAGCAATAACTCAGATCGCTTGGGCAAAAAATTATGGACCGATGGGGAAAGAGGCGATCCTATCTCCTTATATGCGGCCTTTAATGAACTCGATGAAGCACGTTTCATTAGTAATAAAATTAAAGAATGGCATGAACAAGGCGGCAATTTAGAAGAAGTAGCGATTTTGTATCGCAGCAATGCACAGTCTCGTGTCATTGAAGAAGCCTTATTGGCGCAGCAGTTACCTTATCGTATTTACGGTGGTTTACGATTTTATGATCGCTTAGAAATCAAAGATACCCTCGCCTATTTACGCCTGATGACAAATCGCGATGACGACGCTGCTTTTGAGCGTGTTGTTAATACACCTACCCGTGGCATTGGCACTACCACCATGGAGAAATTGCGTTTCAACGCTCGCCAACAAGGCATGACGTTATGGCAGGTTAGTAAGCTGCTTATTACGCAAAAAATCCTTACCGGTCGCGCGGCGAATGCGGTCAATAGTTTCCTCAGTTTAATCAACCAACTCGAAGATGACAGCGTTGAAATGTCTTTACGCTCGATGAGTGATTTTGTGATGGATCACAGTGGTTTGCGCACCATGTATCGTGCAGAGAAAGGTGAACGTGGCCAAGATAGGCTCGACAACTTAGATCAGCTATTAACCGCCATGAATGACTTTGTGATCCCTGAAGAAGCCGAAGAAATGAGTGAACTAACCGCATTTCTAGCCAATGCAGCGTTAGAGTCAGGTGAATCTCAAGCCGACGAATATGACGATGCGGTACAGCTAATGACCATGCACAGCGCTAAAGGTTTGGAATTTCCGATGGTATTTATTGCTGGCGTGGAGGAAGGCATGTTCCCAAGCTCCCGCACCATAGAAGAGCCGGACAAAATGGAAGAAGAACGCCGATTAGCCTATGTTGGCATTACGCGTGCGATGAAGAAGTTGGTGATCACTTACGCCGAGTCACGCCGTTTATATGGACAAGAGAAGTTTCATAAGCCATCTCGTTTTATTAAGGAGATCCCAGTTGAATTTGTAGAAGAAATTCGTCTGACTACTCAGATTTCACGTCCTAACCAATATAATCGTATTGAACAAAGCCAAGATAAGTTTAACCAAACAGGGCTCAGTTTAGGGCAACGTGTTTTACACACCAAGTTTGGCGAAGGCACCATCATTAATTATGAGGGCAGTGGCAGCCAATCACGCGTAGAGGTCAGTTTCGAAGGATTAGGCAGCAAATGGTTAGTGGTCGCTTATGCTCGCTTAGAAGCCATATAAAATAACGTTATTGTGACCATTTTATTGCTACATCCTAGTTTACGGTTATGAATTTATTAGGGACAAGGCTTAATTTCGAAATGCGTGACTGCCACAGTGCGCCATTTACCTCTCTTAGTTGCCTTGATATTAATTGCTGTTAGGAAGAAAAATCAGGACGATTTTTCAGATTTTAGCGCTGGGATGCGCATTAAAATCGGTTCCGTTAAACAGCTATTATTATCAAGATAAGCAACTAAGCGACGGTCGCCTTTCTTTTGGTTACTTTATCTTTGGCGAAGCAAAGAAAAGTGACTGGTGTGCTTGTGATGCATCATTAAAGTCCGAAATATCAATAAGCACATCATAATTTCACCCGAACCAAATTAGCAGCAACAAGTTACTCAGATACAGCCATTTAATTGCCATCCCCCTTGGGATGGCTTTTTTCGTTGCAAAGCTTACAATGAGAACAATTTCCTCTCATCAGTGAATTGATATGTCATCAACTAACGAAAGCATTGCAACGCAACCATTCGCAACGTTATACAGTTTTCGCCGCTGCCCTTATGCCATGCGTGCTCGCATGAGTATTTTATTAAACGGTATCACTGTCCAATTACGAGAAATCCTCTTAAAAGACAAACCGACACAAATGCTACTTTGCTCGCCTAAAGGCACGGTGCCGGTATTAGTATTAGCCAACGGTCAGGTGATTGATGAAAGCGATGCCATCATGAGTTGGGCGCGAGACAATAGCGACAATTCAGCCTTTGATGCTCCGTCCGATGAGCAGCTGGCTTTAATTAGCGACAACGACAGCTGGTTTAAAGCGGCACTTGATCACTACAAGTATCATGATCGCCATCCCGAGCAGTCTCAATCCTATTATCGCGAGCAAGGTGAAGTATTTTTACAACAATTAGAGCAGCAGCTTATAACGCAAGATTACCTTTTTGGCACGCAACAAAGTTATGCCGACATTGCGATCTTTCCATTCGTACGCCAATTTGCTCATGTTGATAAAACGTGGTTCGAACAAGCCCCCTACCCAGCACTGCATCGTTGGTTAGCCGTATTTATTCAGAGTGATTCATTTGAACAAGCGATGATTAAACACCCGCCGTGGCAAGTTAACGATGCTACTACCTATTTCCCTAATTAAGAGATTAATCTATGATATGTATTGGTCATCGCGGCGCTCGAGCTTACGCGCCTGAAAATACATTAGACTCTATCGAAGTAGCGATTGAGCATGGCGCGCAATGGGTCGAAGTTGATATTCGTACGCACTCAAATGAGCTTATTGTACTGCACGACGAACACCTTGATAGAACCACCAATGGCACAGGCCATATTGAACAGCAAACATTAGCTGCGCTACGCACGTTAGATGCCGGTAATGGTCAGCAGATCCCTTTGCTACAAGAGGTCATCAGTCACGTTAACCGCCGTGTAAGAATTAATATAGAACTAAAAGACACCAATTGCATTGACCGATTGATAGTGCTAATTGAGGAGTTTGTCGGGGTCGGTTGGCAATATGATGACTTTTTGATTTCAAGCTTTTTTCATCACCAATTACAGCAACTAAAACAGCGTCAGCCACGGATGTTAATCGGCGTACTTAGCGCGGGTGTTATGTTGGGATATGCAAAATTTGCACAAGAATTAAATGCATGGTCAATTAACCTTTGCGCACAATCTATCACTCAGGCCTTGGTCGATGACGCCAAAGAACGTGGCTTAAAAGTGTTAGTTTACACAGTTAACAACCAGCAACAATTTGCTGAATTTAAAGCCATGGGCGTAGACGGATTATTTACCGACTACCCCAAAGACATGTTGGCGTGGTTAGCGGTTAATTAACTGTTTTTCGTAAACGCTTTTTCTTCATGCTATGCCTAACGCCATCAAAGGTATAAACGATAAGCGCAAGCCAGATGAATCCAAATGTGTAGGCTTTTTGCACCTCAAATACCTCGCCATACATATACACGGCTAATACCAGCATCATGCTTGGCCCAATATATTGAATGAAACCCAGCGTTGATAACGGAATGCGAATAGCAGCCGCTGAAAATGCAAGTAACGGTAACGTAGTAACAATGCCTGCGGCCAACAATAGCAAGCTAAACTGCCAGTCGCTGGTTAATAAAATCAGCGAACTACTATCGATAAACGTCAAATAAATCAGCGCTAATGGCACTAAATATAAGGTTTCAATAAATAAACCGCTGATTGCATCTGCATTTATTTTCTTACGCATTAAACCATAAATGCCAAATGATCCCGCTAATGCCAGCGACAACCAAGGAATAGACCCGAACGAAATTAATTCAATAAGCACCGCTAACACAGCTAAAACCACTGCTGCCCATTGTAATTTCCTCAACTTCTCGCCAAGAAAAAAGGTTCCTAACAACACATTAAATAACGGGTTAATGTAATACCCTAAAGAAGCATCTAACATATGCCCATTATTGATTGCCCAAATGAATAGCAACCAGTTAAAGGCAATAATGATCGAGGTAACTGTCAGCATCGCCATTTTTTTTCGCTGGCGAAACAGCAACCGTATTTTGGCAATGCCACCAGTAGCAATAAGCAACATTAACACAAAGCAAAAAGACCAAATCACTCGATGTAATAGAATATCGATCGATGCAATATTACCCAACGCTTTGAAATATATTGGCGCCACCCCCCACATTATATAGGCGGCAAAGGCAAACAAAATGCCCTGTTTATATTGATTGCTAGTGGTCATACTTGATTCGTTATCGAGAGAATAGGCGGCTAGTGTATAGCTATTATGAGTGATTACCAGTGTGATTTTAAAGGGCTGAAAAAAAGGCAAAAAAAAACACCTTAAAAACTAAGGTGTCGTAAAAATATAATGAACAGAGAGATAAGTTCACTTATATAGAGCACCGTTGTTACAAATAGTTCAGCAAAATTCTAATTATTTTAGATCGAGTTCAAAATCGCTTGAATTTTATCAATTAGAGTATTTCGGTAAGCGCCGCCATCAAGTACACTATCGAGTAATTAATTTGACGAGACTTTTCCATGAGCAAGCATGACAACGATACAACCCATTTTGGTTATGAGCAGGTCAAGGTAGAAGAAAAAGCCTCGAAGGTTGCTGAAGTATTCCATTCGGTTGCTGCCAAATATGACATCATGAATGATTTGATGTCTTTTGGCGTCCATCGCTTGTGGAAACGTTTCGCCATTGACTGCTCAGGTGTGCGCCCAGGTCAAAAGGTACTAGATTTAGCCGGCGGCACCGGCGATTTAACCGCTAAATTTTCGCGTATTGTCGGCAGTACCGGACAAGTTGTTTTGGCGGACATTAACGATTCCATGTTAAAGGTTGGTCGTGATAAGTTACGTGACTTAGGTGTTGTCTCTAACGTAAGCTATGTGCAAGCGAACGCTCAAGCGCTGCCTTTCCCTGACAATACCTTTGATTTAATCACCATTGCCTTTGGCCTGCGTAACGTAACCGATAAAGACGAGGCTCTGCGCTCGATGTATCGCGTATTGAAACCAGGCGGTCGTTTGATTATTTTAGAATTCTCACAGCCTAAAAATGAATTGCTGTCTAAGGCATATGATTTTTATAGCTTTAACTTGTTGCCGACCATGGGCAAGATTATTGCCAATGACAGTGAAAGTTATAAATACTTGGCCGAGTCAATTCGCATGCACCCAAGTCAGGATAAGTTAAAAGAGATGATGGATGATGCCGGTTTTGAGCAAAGCCAGTTTTATAACTTAACTGGCGGCATTGTTGCCTTGCACCGCGGTTATAAATTCTAAGAGATTTGTTATGCCTTTACCCAGTTTAATATGCGCGATATTAGAAACGTCGATTAATCAGTTGTTGGCGTTAGACAATAGTGCTAATGAGCGCGCTAAACCCTTAGTGGGTAAAGCCATAAAATTAAACATTGCCGAGCTTAAACAGCCGTTATATTTTTTCTTTGCTGGTAAGCGCATTGAAATATTTAGCGAGTATGAAGGTCCGTTGGCGGTAGAGGTCAGTCTTGCGCTAAGCTTATTGCCACAGTTACAACAATCAGCCAAGATCACCGAGTTAATCAAATCAGAGCAATTGGTGATTGATGGCGATATTAAGTTGTTGCAACAGTTTGCCGAACTATTAACTAATCTAGACATTGACTGGCCTGAACTGTTATCTGCTTATACGGGTGACGTATTGGCACATCGAATATCAAGCACGACAAGTGCGGTGATTAGTTCGATGAAAAGTCAACGTCAGCGCACTAAAGAGCAATTGGAGCAATATCTTAGCCAAGAAATAAAACTGCTAGTTGGACAACTTGAATTTGTTCACTTCAGCGATCAAATCTCCGATCTCACCACACAGCTATCGCAATTAGAACAGCGTATTCAATCATTAAAGGTCACTCGTTAACTGCCATGAAATTATCTACCGTCAAGCGTTTTTACCAGCTTAATAAAGTCTTCTTACAACATGGCTTAGACGAGCTGATCCCTTGGCATTTGATTCCATGGAGCCTAAAACTTGGTCGCCATTGTTTCTTCTGGTTGCGTAATCAGCACAAAGACAAGTCACAGGCACAGCGCATTAGATTAGCGTTGGAACAATTGGGCCCAGTTTACATTAAATTTGGTCAAATGCTGTCTACGCGCCGCGATTTACTTAACGATGAAATGGCGCTAGAACTTGCAAAATTGCAAGATAAAGTGCCGCCCTTCCCCGGCGAATTGGCACTAAAACTGATCAGTGATAATTTGGACCAGCCCTTAGAGGCTATTTTCAGTGATTTTCAATTGGTGCCTCTAGCCTCTGCGTCTATTGCTCAGGTTCACACAGCGACATTGATAGAGAACCAACAAAAAATCGTGATCAAGGTTATTCGCCCTGACATTGAAAAGATTATCACCAGTGATACTGATCTAATGGCTACATTTGCCGCGATCATTGAAAAAATAGCGCCCGCAAGTCGCCGTTTGCGCCCAGTAGCCGTGGTTAAAGAATATAAGAAAACCATATTCGACGAGCTCGACATGGTAAGAGAAGCCAATAATACGGTGCAATTACGGGCTAATTTTGATAATTCTGATTCGTTATACATTCCGCTAATCTATAAAGATTATTGTTATAAGAACATGCTGGTTATGGAGCGTATCTATGGCATTCCGGTGGCTGACATTGATGCGTTAAACGCCCAAGGTACCAATTTAAAATTATTGGCAGAGCGTGGCGTTGAAGTCTTTTTCACCCAAGTATTTCGCGACAGCTTTATTCACGCCGACAAGCACCCTGGCAAAGTATTTGTATCGAGAGAAACCCCCGACAATCCAAAATATATCGGCATTGATTGCGGCATCATGGGCACGCTTACCGTGGAAGATAAACGTTATTTGGCAGAAAATTTTCTGGCGTTTTTCAATCAAGACTATCGCCGCGTTGCTACCTTACATGTAGATTCTGGCTGGGTACCTGCGGATACTAACATTGATGATTTTGAGCACGCCATTCGCGGCGTATTGGAGCCTATTTTTGCAAAACCGTTGGACGAGATTTCCTTTGGTCATATTTTGGTTAATCTGTTTAGTATTGCGCGTCGTTTTAATATGGAAGTGCAGCCGCAATTAGTCCTGCTAGAAAAGACCCTGCTATATGTTGAAGGTCTAGGCCGTCAGCTTTACCCTAAACTCGATCTTTGGGCCACCGCCAAACCATTTTTAGAGCGCTGGATGAAAGAGCAAATGGGGCCAAAGGCATTTTATAACTCGATTAAAAGCAATGCACCGTTGTGGGTAGAGAAAATGCCCGAACTGCCCAATTTAATTTACGACAACCTAAAGCAACATCAACGCAATCAATTTAATTGGCAGCGTACCCAAGACCGTATTATTGATAACCAGCATGCTCAGCAAGATAGTATCTTTTGGCTAGTTGTAGGCGCAACACTCTTTATTTGCTCGGCATTGCTTTACCTAGAACAAGGGGTATCGTGGCCTCCAATATGCTTGTCAATTATTGGGTTTACTTGTTGGTTTAAAAGTCGGCGTCAGGCAAAAAGTTAAGCAGGACATTAGACGCTAATCTGTTAGTATTAAAGAAAAAAGACAATTAGTTATTTCACTGTCTTTTTAATGCGGTATTTAAATTTTACATAATGAGGAATTAATATGGGTAACATGGGTATTTGGCAATTATTAGTCGTTGTCGCTCTCGTAGTTCTTTTATTTGGCACAAAAAAACTTCGTAATTTAGGCAGTGATTTAGGCGCATCTGTAAAGGGCTTTAAAAAAGCCATGAACAATGATGAGACAATCACTGAAGACAAACCAAAAGAGCCATTGGATAGCTTAACCGCATCTAAAGAAAATCAAACCGAAAAAGATCAAGATAAGGCTTAATACCCTATGTTTGATATAGGTTTGTGGGAAATGATTGTCATCGCAATTTTGGGCTTAGTTGTACTCGGCCCAGAACGATTGCCGACGGCTGTACGAACGGTCACTACGTGGTATCGCACCATAAAACGTATGGCTGACAATGTTAAGCAAGAGCTAAGTCACGAGCTAGAAATTGATAAACTGCATAGCGATTTGAGAAAAGCGGAGCAATTTAGCCAAGACATTAATGACCAAGCGATGCCGCAAGAGCTTAAAGAATCGGTTAACGCACTGCAAGAAGCAGCTCAAGATGTGCAACGTCCCTATCAAAAAACAGCAGTTTCAACAGATGCTCCAACGCAAGATAACAAATAACTATGGCCGCAAAACAACAACCTTTAATCACCCATTTAATGGAATTAAGAAATAGTCTGTTACGAGCGATAGGCTGTGTTTTTCTCATATTTATCGGCTTGGTCTATTTTGCCAATGACATTTATCAGTTGGTGTCCAAACCATTAATTGATCAGTTACCTGCTGGCACGTCGATGATTGCGACCTCGGTGACTTCACCACTAATAGCGCCGTTGAAATTAACCATCATGATTTCATTTTTTTTGGCCATTCCATTTGTGCTTCATCAAGTATGGCGGTTCATTGCGCCCGCCCTTTATAGCAGCGAAAAACGATTGGTAGCGCCGCTTTTATTCTCTAGCACTTTGTTATTTTATGCGGGCATGTCGTTCGCATATTTTGTGGTATTTCCAATATTGTTCAAATTTATGGCTGGGGTTATTCCCGATGGTATTGCCATTGCTACAGATATAGAAAGCTATTTAGATTTTGTGCTCAAAATGTTTTTCGCCTTTGGTCTAACGTTTGAGATCCCTATTGCGATTATCTTGCTTTGCTGGGCGGGGGTGACTACTCCAAAAACGCTGCGTGCCAAACGCCCTTATATTGTGGTTGGCGCCTTTGTGGTGGCGATGTTGTTAACGCCTCCCGATGTTATCTCTCAATCGTTATTGGCCATTCCGATGCTAATTCTATTTGAATGCGGCGTACTCATCGCCTCAATCTACCAACCAAAAAATGATAACGCGGATCGCGACACCTCCGATGCGGGGCAACCTTAAGCATGTCAGACTATTTAATAGATATCGCTGTCAATTTAACCGCTAGTGCGCTTAGTGATAAAGTTGAGATGATTGTCAATGAGGCGCGAGAAGCCCACGTATCAAGCATGATAACGCTGGGCTGTGATATAGCCAGTAGTCAGCAAGCATTGCTGTTAGCCCAACAATACCCAGGTAGTATTTACGCAACGGCGGGCATTCATCCGCATGATGCGAAAAGCTTTGACGATAATTCACTAAGTGTATTAAAAGAGCTATTGGCACAGCCCGAAGTGGTTGCCGTTGGCGAATGTGGCCTCGATTTCAATCGCGACTTTTCACCGCGCGAGCAACAAATCTATGCGTTTGAACAGCAACTTGAGCTAGCTGCAACGCTTAACATGCCCGTATTGATGCACCAACGCGATGCGCATGATCGCTTTATCGAGATTTTCAAACGTTATCAGTCCGACATTCCGAAAGCGGTCTTACACTGTTTTACCGGCACCAAAGAAGAGCTACAGGCCTGCGTTGAATTGGATTTATACATAGGTATTACCGGTTGGATTTGTGACGAGCGTCGTGGCTTGCACCTATTAGAAAGCGTATCGCTGATACCGGATAATAGATTATTACTTGAAACCGATTCGCCTTATTTGTTGCCAAGGGATTTGCAGCCAAAGCCAAAAAAGCGTAATAATATGCCAAAATATTTACCGCATATCGCAAAAACAGTCGCACAGGCACGAGGCCAGAGCTACCAGCAATTAACGCGTAACTGTTATAAAAATAGCACCGAATTCTTTGCTATCTAATTGTAAAATTACAGGGATTTTTATGTTCAAGTTCGGTTTAAAAGTAATTGCCATTTTTTTTGGCTATTTAATATGCTGCTGCGCACAAGCAAGTCATGCTACGCGCCTTGAAATAAACCCACACACCCATAATTTGCAATATTTTAGTCCATCGAATCGTGAACTTTCAATCGATAATGTTGCAAAAATGCCGGCAAGCACATGGCAAACAATGCCAGAAACCATGCCTTATGGCCTGACGACAAAAGACTATTGGTTTAAATTCTCCATCGACTTAACGCTACTACAACACAAAAATGAACCTCTTTTTTTGGAAATACGTAATCAGTTAATCGATGAGCTAGAAATTCATATAGTTAATGCCAAGCAACGTATCTCTTTCGAGGCAGGTGATAAAAAACCAATGTCTAAGCGTCCAGTCACAGGCAATACACTTTTATTTCCTCTGCCACTGCAAACAGCGGCGCAAACCACCATCTTTATTAAATATCACGATCAAGCCGCGACAGCACTGCCCCTTGCCGTGGTATCTCAAAATCAAGTGATTGCTAGTCGCACCTCTGACTCGGTGATTATGGGCCTGCTAATCGGTATATTCGCTATGTTAGGCATCGTAAGCGGTGCAATTTATAAGATAGGCTGTGAGAGTAAGTACCTCTATTTTTGTAGTTTTGTTGCTACGTTAACTCTCAACTTAATGTTAATTAGTGGTTATGCCGCACTTTATCTATGGCCCTCCTTCATGTGGATGCAAGATATCATAGCGCCAAGTTTATTATCGTTAACCATTTGGTGCGCGGTGCAGTTTACCAGGCATGCCTTGCATTTTAACAATACGGCACCGGCAAAGTTAAATACGGTAATATCGTGGCTTGCGCTAGGGCTTATCATGTTGACGCCTATATATATGGCCTTACCACCATTTATTTCTATTCTCGTTTCAACAACAATTTGCATTGCAACTGTGTGCTTAACGTTTGTTTTGCTGGTATTGATGAGCATCAAAAAGCAAATTCGTCAGCCTGTATTTATTGTTTCTTGGTTAATTTTAATTGTCTCTTTCGTATTAACGTCACTAAATTTAACCGGTGTTGCCGCTTGGAACTACTGGATTGAAACTCCAGTCTTACTAGGTTATGCATTGCAAGCGGTGCTATTTGGCAGTGTATTGTTTATGCAATTTTATTGGCAGCGAAATGAGAAATTCACCCTACAACAAGAGCAAATACAATTGGCTCAATCAGCACAACAAGATCAGTTGCTGCAATTGGAGGTTAATCATGATGAACAACTTGGTTTAGAAGCCTTAGTTGATGAACGCACTTTTGAACTCAATGTTACATTACGAGAATTACAAGAAACCAATCGACGCTTAGAAGAGCAGTCAACTAATGATGCGTTAACTGGTGCTAAGAATCGAAAGTTTTATAACCGCCGACTCGTCGCAGAGTATAGGTTAAGTCGTCGCCAACTAACCCCTCTATCGATGTTGATCTTAGATGCGGATCATTTTAAAAGCGTCAATGATACCTATGGCCATACGGCGGGTGACAAAGCGCTCATTGCGATGAGTGATATTTCACGTAATGAATTAAAAAGACCCAACGATTATGTTTGTCGTTATGGCGGCGAAGAGTTTGCTATTTTGCTGTCAAACACAGATCACAATGGGGCACTTAAAATTGCCGAACGTATACGCGCAAAAATTGAAAAACATGTGGTGGTCAATGAAACATCTCGTTTTAGCATTCAGGTGAGCATTGGAGTCGCCACGTTAATTATCGACGAGCACACCCCTGAATCAAAGCTGTTCGACTTGGCCGATAAGGCGCTTTATCAAGCGAAAAAGGACGGCCGAAATAGAGTTTGCAGCGCACCACAACCCTCATCAGAACTGCCAAAGGAGCCATAAGTGAATACCATTTCTACTAGCTACCCGAATCGTCGTATGCGCCGGTTACGAAAGCATGATTTTAGCCGCCGATTAATGGCTGAAAATACCCTAACCGTTGATGATCTCATTTATCCAATGTTTGTTGTTGAAGGTAATAACAGAAAAGAAGCCATTGAGTCCATGCCAGGTGTCTATCGCTTATCTATTGATTTATTGGTCAACGAAGCGATTGAGTTAGTCGCATTGGGCATCCCTGCTATTGCCTTGTTTCCAGTAACCTCAAATGCATTGAAATCACTGCTGGCCGAAGAAGCTTACAATCCACAAGGACTCGCACAAAAGGCTGTCCGCGCGGTAAAACAAGCCTGTCCGGAACTTGGCGTGATCACCGATGTGGCATTAGACCCGTTCACTACTCACGGTCAAGACGGTATCATTGATGATAGCGGTTATGTGGTTAATGACATAACCAGCGACATTTTAGTCAAGCAGGCTTTATCTCATGCTGAGGCGGGTGCCGACATGGTCGCGCCATCAGACATGATGGATGGACGTATTGGTGCTATTCGTCAAGCGCTGGAGCTTAATGGCTACCATAACACCTTAATCATGGCTTATTCTGCTAAGTACGCCTCTGCTTACTACGGACCGTTTAGAGACGCTGTTGGCTCTGCTAGCAACCTTAAGGGCGGCAATAAGAAGAACTATCAAATGGATCCCGCTAATAGCGATGAAGCCATGCATGAAATTGCCTTAGATATCGCGGAAGGTGCCGATACCGTAATGGTTAAGCCAGGTATGCCATATCTTGACATCGTGCGCCGTGTTAAAACCGAATTTGCTGTGCCTACTTTTGCATATCAAGTGAGCGGTGAATATGCGATGCATAAAGCCGCCGCGCTAAATGGTTGGTTAGACGAAAAGAGCGTTGTGATGGAATCGCTGATGTGCTTTAAGCGCGCAGGAGCCGATGGGATTTTGACCTATTACGCCAAAGATGTGGCGACATGGTTACAACAAAAATAGTGTAGGGTCTGTTGACCCTAGTAGGAAGCCACTAGTGCTCACTGGTGGCTTTGCACAGCATTAGTTCATATTGATATGAAAAGCGTTAAGTTTATTGCCATCTAGATCGCGGAAGTATCCAGCGTAAAACCCGTCCATTTCAGCGCGTAAGCCAGGCTTTCCTTCACAAGTCGCGCCAAGCGAAATCGCCTTTTTATAAAACTCTGCCACTTTCTCGTTGGAATCGAGTGCAATCGCGATCATCACCCCATTACCAACAGTCGCCGCTTCGCCATTAAATGGCTTAGTTACCGACAATCCAGGCTGACCAGGGCCAGTAAACCAAGCAATAAACGTTTCCATCTCTAGAAAGTGCCAAGTAATTCATCGTAAAATGCCGCCGCTTTGTTCAAATCGTTGGTGCCTAATGTAATGTATCCGATCATTATTGTTCTCCTATGCCAAACCACGTTGAAGAGTGATACCAATTACACTAAGTAGGTGCTCTTGTTGTGCGAAGGGAAAATAAACTAGATCAAGGCGCTCGATTGACCAATAGCTGGCTATTGGAATTGAGAGCAACACTGTTATCGTTAATTTTAACTAGCACAAGTGGGCCGTCTTTTATGTTGTTTGGTACTAATCCATTATGGGGGCACCAAGTTATCAGGCCTATAAATTGAACTAAAGCGCTTTATTTTAGGCATAAAAAAACCCAGCCTAAGCTGGGTTTTTAAAAAATTTGACCCGAAGGGCAAATTAATCTTCTGAAGACTCTTCTTCTTGTGTAGCTACTGGACGGCCAACTAACTCAATGTAACACATTGGAGCGTTGTCACCAGTACGGAAGCCGCACTTTAGAATACGAGTATAACCGCCTGGGCGATCTTCATAACGTTTACCTAGATCGGTGAACAATTTGCCTACAACCGCTTTATCACGTGTGCGGGCAAATGCTAAACGACGGTTAGCAACGCTGTCACTCTTAGCGAGTGTTATTAATGGTTCAACTACGCGACGCAGTTCTTTTGCCTTTGGCAAAGTTGTCTTGATAACTTCGTTTTCCAACAAAGATACCGCCATGTTGCGAAACATAGCTTGACGGTGACTGCTGTTACGGTTCAGTTGACGTCCACTCTTACGATGGCGCATGACCTTATCCTTTTAACTAAATCTTGTTCGACTATTTACTAACTATCCCGTTACCCTTGAAGTGTCAATCTAAACGATTTAATTCCAAGGATTTCGAGTATCAACTATCTACTTATAGTGCGTCAGCGATACTAGCCGGTGGCCAGTTTTCTAGACGCATACCTAAGTTTAACCCGCGTGAAGCAAGTACATCTTTAATTTCGGTAAGCGACTTCTTACCAAGGTTAGGAGTCTTTAACAACTCAACCTCAGTACGCTGAACTAAATCACCAATATAGTGGATAGCTTCGGCTTTCAAACAGTTAGCCGAACGAACTGTGAGTTCAAGATCGTCTACAGGACGCAGCAGGATCGGATCGAACTCTGGTTTCTCTTCTTTCTCTTCAACTTCTGTTACATCACGTAAATCTACGAATGCATCTAGCTGCTCAGCAAGGATCGTTGAAGCACGACGAATCGCTTCTTCAGGATCTAGAGTACCATTAGTTGTCATATCGATAACTAACTTATCTAAGTCAGTACGTTGTTCAACGCGAGCTGACTCAACGTTATATGCGATACGAACAACAGGGCTATAAGAAGCATCAACTAACAAACGACCAATTGGACGCTCTTCATCGTCATCTGACTGACGAGCTGTAGCTGGCTCATAACCACGACCCATTTCAATCTTGATACGCATACTGATTTCGCCATCTTGTGAAAGATTACAAATCACGTGATCAGGATTTACTATTTCAACATCACCATCATGCGTAATGTCACCTGCAGTCACAGGGCCTGCTCCACTCTTAGTGAGTGTCAACATAGCTTCAGTTTTACCTTCAAGCTTAACAGCTAAACCTTTAAGGTTTAGTAAGATTTCTAGTACGTCCTCTTGAACACCAGCTTTAGAGCTGTATTCATGAAGTACACCATCAATCTCAACTTCGGTCACTGCACAACCAGGCATTGATGACAATAAAATGCGACGTAACGCATTACCTAGTGTATGACCAAATCCACGCTCTAAAGGCTCTAAAATAACCTTTGAACGGGTAGCACTGACTTGTTCGATTTCGACAAGTCTTGGCTTTAGAAATTCTGTAACAGAACCCTGCATTGTGTCCTCTCTTATATTTAGCTCTACTTAGAGTAAAGCTCGACGATCAGCTGTTCGTTTATTTCCGCAGACAAGTCACTACGTTCAGGAAGACGCTTGTAAGTGCCCTCGAACTTAGTGGTGTCAACTTCAACCCAAGCGCTTTGCTCACGTTGTGCGGCCAATTCTAATGAAGCGGCGATACGTGCTTGCTTCTTAGACTTTTCGCGAACGCTGATAACGTCGCTAGGCTTAACTTTATACGACGGAATGTTTACAACAATACCGTTTACCAAGATAGCTTTATGGCTAACTAGTTGACGTGATTCAGAACGAGTAGAACCGAATCCCATACGATAAACAACATTATCCAGACGTGCTTCAAGAATAACTAAAAGGTTTTCACCCGTGTTACCTTTAAGACGTGCTGCATCTTTATAATAGTTACGGAATTGCTTTTCTAGTACACCGTACATACGACGTACTTTTTGCTTTTCACGTAATTGAATACCGTATTCTGATAAACGAGTTCTGCGCGCACCATGAACACCAGGCACTTGCTCAATGTTACATTTTGATTCTATCGCGCGAACGCCGCTTTTCAAGAAAAGGTCAGTACCTTCTCTACGGCTTAGTTTGAGTTTTGGACCCAAATATCTTGCCATGTTCTTTCTCCAAATGGCCTAAAAAATGTCTTAAACGCGACGCTTTTTAGGTGGACGACAACCATTGTGCGGAATAGGTGTAACATCAGTGATGTTTGTGATCTTGTAACCCACTGCATTTAATGCACGGATTGCTGATTCACGACCTGGTCCCGGACCTTTAACGAATACTTCTATGTTCTTTAAACCGTATTCTTTCGCAGCTTCACCAGCGCGTTCAGCAGCAACCTGTGCAGCGAACGGAGTTGATTTACGAGAACCACGGAAGCCAGAACCACCAGATGTTGCCCATGAAAGAGCATTACCTTGGCGATCAGTCATCGTTATGATTGTATTGTTAAAAGAAGCATGGATATGTGCCATGCCGTCTGAGACTTGCTTACGTACGCGCTTACGAGAACGTGATGGTGTTTTAGCCATTATTTACTATCTCTTAATCGGTTTACGAGGACCCTTACGGGTACGAGCGTTTGTTTTAGTACGCTGTCCACGTAGAGGCAAGCTCTTACGATGACGTAGACCACGGTAACAACCGAGATCCATTAGTCGTTTAATATTCATAGAAACTTCACGACGCAAATCACCTTCAACAGTGAATTCGCCAACGGCGTTACGTAGAATATCTAATTTTGTTTCGTCTAATTCCTTGATCTTAACATCTTCAGCGATACCCGTTGATGCACAAATAGCTTGTGCACGAGTTTGACCGATGCCAAATACTGACGTCAGTGCGATCACTGTGTGCTTATGATCAGGAATGTTAATGCCAGCGATACGGGCCACTGTAGCACTCCTTAAAGTTAATGGACTGGGGGGTCGAAAAGCCCGTTAGGATACTCGAACCC
The DNA here is from genome assembly GCA_013214905.1 of Psychrobium sp. Lineage (GTDB taxonomy): Bacteria > Pseudomonadota > Gammaproteobacteria > Enterobacterales > Psychrobiaceae > Psychrobium. The sequence goes on from JABSRV010000033.1 coordinate 19,104, forward strand.
CTGTCAGTTTGCAAATTATATTTTCACCAACACTATGTTGATGCAATATCTTTTCTTAATTAGCCTTGACGCTGTTTATGTCTTGGTTCAATACAAAGAACACGAACAACACCGTGGCGCTTGATGACCTTACAGTTACGACAGATCTTCTTTACTGATGCACGAACTTTCATATCATTACTCCGATAATACTATCTACAAGTTACAATCTTATCGACCATAACCCTTTAGATTAGCTTTCTTCATGACCGAATCATACTGATGAGACATCAGATGGGTCTGAACTTGAGCCATGAAATCCATGATTACTACAACCATAATCAATAGCGATGTGCCACCGAAGTAGAATTGTACATTCATAGACATGGTCATGAACTCTGGTACCAAACAAATAAACGTAATGTACAATGCACCTGCGAAGGTTAATCGTGTCATTATTTTATCAATATATTTAGATGTTTGCTCACCAGGGCGAATTCCTGGAACAAATGCACCACTTTTCTTCAAGTTATCTGCCGTCTCACGTGGGTTAAATACCAACGCGGTGTAGAAGAAACAGAAGAAAATAATAGCAGCAGCATAAAGCATTGAATACAGTGGTTGTCCTGGCGATATCGCAAGAGACAAGTCAGCTAGCCATTCTAGACCTTCGGTCTGTCCAAACCATTGACCCAAAGTACCTGGGAACAAGATAATGCTTGATGCAAATATTGGTGGTATAACACCCGCCATGTTTACCTTTAACGGTAAATGTGTGCTTTGCGCTGCAAAAACCTTACGGCCTTGCTGACGTTTCGCATAGTTTACCACAATGCGACGCTGTCCGCGCTCTACAAACACCACAAGATATGTGACGGCGAACATAATTCCAATCAATAATAATGCTAATAGTGGACTTAGATCCCCTTGACGCGATTGCTCAACCATTTGACCTAGTGAAGATGGCAGACCGGCAACAATGCCAGCGAAAATCAAGATTGAGATACCGTTACCGATACCGCGCTCTGTGATTTGCTCACCTAACCACATTAGGAACATTGTGCCAGTCACTAAACTGACTACCGCAACAAAGTAAAAACTTGGTCCCGGGTTAACTACAAGTCCACTAATTAGGTTTGGCAACCCCGTCGCAATACCAATTGCTTGGAAAGTTGCCAACACTAATGTGCCCCAGCGAGTATACTGACTGATTTTACGTCGTCCAGCCTCGCCTTCTTTTTTAAGTTCCATCATAGCTGGATGAATAACCGTCATTAACTGCATGATAATACTTGCAGAAATATACGGCATGATCCCCAAGGCCATGATGGAGGCACGTTCAAGGGCACCACCTGAAAACATGTTAAACATGCTCAGGATAGTTCCTTTTTGCTGTTCAAACAGCTGGCCTAGTACCGCGGCGTCAACACCAGGAATTGGCACAAATGAGCCTGCTCGAAACACGATAATCGCGCCTAATACGAACCACAAGCGAGCTTTCAATTCAGAAAGACCACCACCTTGTGCACCTTGTACTTTTTTTCCTGGTATAGCCATCAGCTACTATTCCTCGATTTTGCCACCGGCAGCTTCAATAGCTGCACGGGCGCCTTTAGTTACACGTAGACCTTTAACGGTCACTGGGCGGCTAATAGTACCCGAAAGTACTACTTTAGCAAACTTAATGTTACGAGTAACAAGGTTTGCTTCCATCAAGCTAGCCAGCTCAACTACGTCACCAGAAACTTTAGCAATTTCATGTAAACGAACTTCAGCAGTTACCAAAGATTTACGAGAAGTAAAACCGAATTTTGGTAAACGTTGCTTCAAAGGCATTTGACCACCTTCAAAACCTGGACGAACACTACCGCCAGTACGTGATTTTTGACCTTTGTGACCTCGGCCGGCAGTTTTACCTAGACCAGAACCGATACCACGACCAACACGCTTAGCTGCTTTCTTAGAACCTGCAGCTGGAGAAAGAGTATTTAAACGCATGTCTTAATCCTCTACCTTAACCATGTAGTAAACTTTATTAATCATGCCGCGAACAGAAGGAGTATCTTCTAATTCAACAGTGTGATTAATGCGACGTAAGCCAAGACCTTTAATACAAGCTCTGTGCTTAGGTAAACGGCCAATGGCGCTTTTTACCTGAGTTACTTTAAGTGTTTTATTAGCCATTTCTTACTCCATGATCTCTTTAACGCTCAGACCACGTTTTGCAGCGATACCAGAAGGAGTATTCATCCCTTGTAGCGCGTTAAACGTTGCACGAACGATGTTGATCGGATTAGTAGAGCCGTAACACTTAGAAAGTACATTCTGTACGCCAGCTACTTCTAGAACTGCACGCATTGCGCCACCGGCGATGATACCAGTACCATCTGAAGCAGGCTGCATGTAAACTTGAGAACCTGAGTGCTTGCCTTTAACAGCATGCTGTAGCGTTTTGCCACGTAGGTTAACAGTTACTAAGTTACGACGTGCTTTTTCCATTGCTTTTTGGATTGCAGCAGGCACTTCACGTGCTTTACCGTAACCAAAACCAATTTTACCAGCGCCATCACCAACTACAGTAAGAGCTGTGAAGCTAAAGATGCGACCACCCTTAACTACTTTAGATACACGGTTTACAGCAATTAGCTTTTCAGCCATATCACTTTGTTGTTGTTCTTCAAACTTTGCCATGCCCAACTCCTAGAATTTCAGACCAGCTTCACGAGCAGCATTAGCTAATGCAGCAACGCGGCCGTGGTATTTGAAACCTGAACGATCGAATGCAACCGAAGTTACACCTTTTTCAACAGCACGTTCTGCAACAGTTTTACCGACGATAGTCGCCGCTTCAACGTTACCGGTGCTCTTAAGTTCAGAACGGATCGCTTTTTCAATAGTAGAAGCGCTAGCTAATACTTCGCCAGTACCGGCAGCGATTACTTGAGCGTAGATATGGCTAGATGTACGGTGTACAACTAGGCGAGTTACGCCTAAATTAGCCATTTTTGCGCGAGTGCTAGTAGCACGGCGCAAACGAGATGCTTTCTTATCCATCGTAATTACCTACTTCTTCTTAGCTTCTTTACGGCGAACAACTTCATCGCTATAACGAACGCCTTTACCTTTATAAGGCTCAGGTGGACGGTATGCGCGAATCTCTGCTGCAACCTGGTTTACTGCCTGGTTGTCTACGCCTTTAAGAATAATTTCAGTTTGACTTGGAGTCTCGCCAGTTACGCCTTCAGGAAGCACGTGAGATACTGGATGAGAAAAACCAAGTTGAAGGTCGATTTTATTACCAGATGCTTTCGCACGGTAACCAACACCAACTAAAGTAAGTTTCTTTTCGAAACCTACCGTGGTGCCTTTAATCATGTTGTTAACTAGAGCGCGAGCTGTACCAGCTTGTGCCCAACCGTCAGCCGAACCTGGTGTAGGTCCGAATTTAACAGCATTGTCTTCAACAGTTAAGGCAACAGCCGCGTTAAAAACGCGAGTTAGTGTACCTT
>JABSRV010000330.1 GCA_013214905.1 Psychrobium sp.
CCATGCAATGGCGCCTTGAAGTACGTTGGGTTAATAATGCAACTGCCCATTATTTCGAACAAATTATTAATGTTCATCGTTAATGTATACCTATGCCACTTGGAAATGTCTGAAACCTGCATTTCAAGTAGCATGGGTATTACGCCTTAGCGGTTCCATTTTGCCGCGTGAGGTAATTTAGCGCATCATCAATCGCTGATATGACTTCGTCACACATGCTTTGGCGCTGAGTAGAACTTAAATAAAACGCCATGTCTATTTCATGGCGAATATATCGAGCGGGTAGGTTGCTTAATGATAAGCAGCAAAGGTCAGCTAAAAATTCTTTATCATAGTGCATATCTAATTGCCGCTTGCTGATATTTTCAATCACTAAATGCTCGTAATAGTTATGTATGTCTAGATCTAAAAACATGCTACGTACCTCTACATTGGATGTTATAAATTGGTAACTATTCAGCGACATACCATTTGTTGCTTTCGCAACATAGTGTGCTCAGTTAAGTAAAGTCTATGTAGCGGTTTTTTGCAATGTCATCGCCGTAAAATTTATGCCAATTCTCATATTAGAATTCGCTGGTGTCCCATTCTTCGTCATCGGCAATGTCTTCATCATAAAGACCGGTACTAAGCGCTGTGTGTTCAACCAATTGCGCAAATTCAGCGGCGAAATCTACAATCATTTGAAACATTGAAGGGGCGAATTGATTAATCGTTGTTTGTTCTTGTGCGTTAACCACTGTTTGAGCCATTTCTTTGTCTGCAAAAAAACTCATTGCCATGATAGCCAGCGCAAAACTCTCGCTTATTTCAGCGTCTTGGGGCATGGTCTCAAGTAGTTTTTCTGAATAAAAGTGAACACCACATGCGAAACCAAAGCTCCACTCATGCAAAGGGTGGCCACTTAGGAAATTCGCATCACACATGTCGGAGTATTCAACGATTGGCGGCAAGCAATATCCTGATTCAAAGACTTGCTCGGTGATTTGGTTATAAAGGTGCGCCAAAATCATGGTGATTTCGTCGGGTAGGTTTTCGGTGTCGCCATTAAAAATGGTTGGTAGCCAAATGGCGACATCGATAGGATCAGGTGAGCAGATAACAGCGAATAAATAACCTTTTACGCCATGCAAACTAAGGGTTTTATTAGGCGCTTTATCGTTAAGCCAGCTTGATAATTGTTGTTGCTGTTGATTGGTTAATGATTGCACTGCTCAAATCCTTAAGAGGTAATAAGGTTTTATTATCTCGTTTTTTTGAGCAGAGCGATAGGGTCAATGTCGTTAATTTAACGGGTAAATAGCGATAAATGCTCTCCGTAGCCTTGTTTTTTCATGCTGGCTTTAGGCACAAAGCGCAAGGACGCCGAATTGATGCAAAAGCGTAGGCCGGTCGGTGCTGGACCGTCGTTAAACAAATGCCCAAGGTGTGACTCGGCCAAACTGCTGCGCAGTGCAGTGCGGCGCATTAGCATCGAATTATCGGCATATTGCGCTACCGCTTGATTGGAAATAGCCTGATAAAAACTCGGCCAACCGGTGCCCGAAAAATACTGATGAGTAGAACTAAATAAGGCTTGTCCAGAAACTACGTCAACATAGATACCTGCCTTTTTGTTATTCCAATAGCCATTACTATACGCTGGTTCTGTGGTCTTTTTTTGGGTTACCGAAAACTGCAACGGACTTAACATTTCCTTTAATTGTCCGGTTGTTGGTTTTTGATATGAGTCCTTTTTCTTGGTCGAATATTTTGCAGCAGAGTGTCGGTCTTTACCCCAGATTTTGTCAAGATATTGATCGCGGCCTGAGCCCTTACGGTAGCGGTAATAACCCGTTGGGTGTGTTTTATAATAATCTTGATGATAATCAGGCGCGGCGTAGAATGCCACATAATCAACAATGGGTAGATTAATCTTACTGGCAAAACGACCATTATCACCGTAAAAACGGATAGAGTGTTGCGCCAATTGTCGTTGTTTTTCGTTGTGTACAAAAATAGCGGGTCTGTATTGCGCACCGCGATCGACAAACGAACCTTTGTTGTCGGTTGGGTTTATTTGACGCCAATAAAAGTCTAACAATTTTTGATAGCTGATAACCGAGTCATCAAAATGAATTTGCACGACTTCTAAGTGCATTGTTTTGCCGCTAGCAACGTCATTATAAGTTGGATTTGTAGAGGTGCCGCCACTAAAGCCAGAGATAACGGCGCTAACACCTTTTAATTTTTCAAAAGGCGCTTCCATACACCAAAAGCAACCACCCGCAAAGGTCGCTAATTTTTCTTCAGCATGTACCGAGCCGGTAAACGTGGCGATAGCGCTACATACCAATGCATAACGAAAGAGTTTAATAATGTGCATAACAGTCTCACTAAATTAATTAAGTAAGACTATTGTAAGAGGGAAATATTTTTGGTGATTCGCAAAATACTCATGTTATTATCACAAAAATATCACACGATGTAATAATGCGATGTTTTGCGCAATGTTTATTGTCGCTTAGTACTATACTTTGCTCTTGAGCAATGCGCGGTTATAGTCATCAACAGCAATGTCTCCATCGTGTTTAATGATTAACTGCTGTAAGTTACCTTGTTTTCTTTTTAGTGAGTCGAGGGTAATGGTATTGTCGTCAAGATTATAAAGCTGCTGTGACGCTTCAAAATAGAAAGCCATGATAATGAGTGCACGCTTTTTGTCATCTTTAGCGTCTTTTTCTAGGTGACGTAGTTGGCGAGTAATGTGGTTCAACTCTAACTTTAGATACCATACGTAGTTTATCTCGGTAAAAAAAGCACGCTGTCTTAGCGCGAATGACAAGCTGATGATAATACCGCAGCTTATGATCACAGCCATTAAATTAAGATTGAAATTACTTTGCGGTGCTTGAGAGAACAACGCGGTCAAAACTGTTGAAAACAGTAATGAGCTTGTTAACAAAATAACGATGGCTGAAATGATGGTGATGTTCAAATGACGACGATAGCGTTGTTTGTCTATAGTGTGTAATTGCACTGACTTTCCTTAAAACCGATATTTCGCACAATTTAACACAAAGTCCCTTTAATGGCTTGAATTTCTCGGTATAATTGCCTTTTTCATTTATGCAGTAGATCTCATGGCCAATTGTCAGTTGACCGAGCAACAGCTCGATATTATTACCACCCAATTAGGGCGTACTCCACGGGGCATAGTTAGAATTGCTCATCAAACCAAGGATGGGATCCCAACGGTTTTGCAAACACGCTCTCTAGTGGCTGACAAACCTTTTCCAACCATGTATTGGCTCTGTTCAAAAGACCTGCATAAAGCGATCAATGAAATAGAAACAGCAGGCTGGACCAAACATATTGAGCAAAGAATTTTAGATGAGAGTGATTTACGTGAAACGTTTTATGGCATTCATCAGCAGTATGTTTAAGACCGTTGG
>JABSRV010000331.1 GCA_013214905.1 Psychrobium sp.
CAAAAGCTGATTTATTCGAGCCTATTGTTAACACCGCATAAAACCAAATACCTGCAAACATTCTTGGCCCACAATATCCCTGGTGTTGGCTCGTTTTATTTGCTGATGGCTAAAAAGTTGGTGCGCCCGTTAACGCCAGTTAAGCCGCGGTGGTCACTGCGACCAAACACCATTCTAAATCCTGTGGTAAATATGCAAAATAAACGCTAGCGCACTATTGTACGAATTGGGTATATTAACGGTTTCAGCTTGCGCTAACAATTGATACCATTGCTGGATAATTACAGTGCAACCTTTAAAGAGAACGTCATGGCAAAACAGGTTTACAACCGTCAAGTAGTGCTTGATACCGAAACAACTGGTATGAATCAGGCTGGCGGCCCGATTTATCTTAATCATAAAATTATTGAAATAGGCTGTGTAGAAGTAATCAATCGCCGTTTAACCGGTCGTCATTACCACGTTTATGTGAATCCTGGTCGTTTGGTCGATGTAGAAGCGTTTGGCGTGCATGGCATTAGCGATGAATTTTTACGTGACAAGCCAAGTTTTGCTGCCATAAGCGACGAATTTATCGAGTTCATCAGTGGTGCAGAGCTTATTATTCATAACGCGCCCTTTGACGTTGGTTTCATGGATTATGAATTTGGCTTGCTAGGTAAAGGCATTCCAAAAACCAGTGAAATGAGTGGTATCTTAGATACGCTAGTCATGGCTAAGCAAATCCACCCGGGTCAGCGTAACTCATTAGACGCCTTGTGTAAGCGCTATGGCATTGATAATTCGTCGCGTGAGCTTCACGGTGCATTGCTTGATGCGGAAATACTGGCCGAAGTTTATCTAACAATGACCGGCGGCCAAACATCTCTGAACTTAGCACCTAAAGGTGCTGGCGGGGGAGATCTTAATGCCATTAGACGTATCAGCCCAGACTTGGCACTAAACGTTCTGTTAGCTAATGCACAAGAGCTCACTGCTCATCAAGATCGATTGCAAATTGTTAACGACAAAGGCGGTAGCTGCATGTGGTTGGATGATTAATCATATCTCAATAAGGAACGTTAGATTGAAAATTTTCAGCACCATGGTGCTCGTCTGTCTTATATTAGTTAGCAATGTAGGGACCGTTAGCGCCGTTCAAAGCGATAGCGCTCGTCTACAAAAAATAAAACTGCTGTCTAATCGTTTCCGTGTTGATCAAGCCATTGAAACCATTGTATTCATTATTGAAAGAAAACCCGACACGGCGCCAATCATTTTAGTGCGGCCAGACGGCAGTAAGCTCTATGCCAATAGAAAACACGATGGTGTAAAATGGATGGATGGTAGCAGCGGTGACATGATCGAGATAAAAAAACCGATGATTGGGCCATGGCAAATTATTGGTGACATATTACCTAGCAGTGAAATTCGATTAGCGACCACCCTACAATTAAAAATAGACTACATTCCTGATTGGTTATTTGTGGGCGAAGAAATCAAACTTACAGCGAGTTTAATTATTAACGACAAATTACTATCGCTGGGGCGAGTCGATGATTTAATCGTTTTACGTGCTTATTTACGTAGCAAAAATGTAAGAGGTAACGACAACTTTGGTGCTGGTACCTTTACTATTGGTCAATACATTGATGACGGCATTGGTTTTGATGCCAGAAAAGGAGATGGTGTATTTACCGGCATGCTCGATCTCGCCAAGCCTTTTGGTCCTTATTCGTTAATGGTCCGCGCCGGCAACAAGGCGTTCGAGCGAGAAGTTAGTCAAGATTTAATGTTGCGCCGCATTCCGATGACCGTCGATTTAATTAATGCAGCCATAGACGGCAATTATGCATTACGTTTTATTACCAATGGCCAAGTAGTCGATTTAGCCCAATCATCACTACAAATTCAAATATCCCATCCAGACAAGACTGTAGAAGAACTTAGTATTTCTGGGCTAGTCGCCAAACATCTATATCGATTGCCCTCAGTGAGTAAACCAGGGCGCTATAAAGTTGATTTTACTATTTACGGTAAAAGCGTTGATGGGCGAGATTTTCAAATAAGCTTAAAATCAATGCGTTTTAAAATCGCCGTACCAGCGATTAAGGAAGTAAAGAAAGAACAGGTTGAATTAGATAAAGCACGGGAACTCAAATTCAAGCGTCAGCAACGCGCCAAAAAACGCAAGGAAGCGATGCAAAAAGCACAGGACGAAAAAGCATTGGTCATTACAATAGTCGTGGTCAACGTGGTCATTGTGTTGCTCGGCGGATTATTAATGTGGCTGTTTTTACGTAAAAAGAAAAGCAAAGCCGAAAAAATAAAGATAAAAGCAGAGAAAGCGCGTTTGAAGGCTGAAAAGAAAGCCGTAGCCGCTGCAAAAAAAGAGACAAAAGCCAAGAAGTAATTATGGTGCTTGTTTAAAATTAGTGTGCCCGGCAGGCGATTGCTCATGCGGGCACATTTTATTACATTTTGCGCTGTTTACATTTTTCATCATCAAGGTTCAAATAGAACACTTAATTAACCCTATAAGTGAATATTATGAATCCCATCAAAAGACTGCTAGTTATCGCAGCAACGGCATTAGTGCTGACCCATTCAACGACTACGTTTGCTAAATCAATTTTCGCCAATGAATACAAAGCAGTCGTTGCGACTGCCAACAACTACTTTACGGGTATGGCCAATGGCGACCAAGCCATGTTAGCTAAAGCATTTGATTTAGAGTTTGGCGACGCCAAAATGATCAGGGTAGATAAAGACAGCGGTAAGAAAATAGTAAGAACCGTTGGCTTAAAGGAATTCGCTGGCTACTTTAGTAAGGCAACTAAAGATACATGGCAGGCAAAAATATTGTCAGTAGATATAGTCGATAACCAAATGGCGATGGTTAAACTTCAATTTGATACCCCAAAAAACCTCTACATCGATTATTTAGTGATGTACAAACGCAACAATGAGTGGCGTATTGTTAATAAAACCTTTGTCGCGACCAAAAAATAGTAAAGAATTTACATTTATTGCCTTTGGGCAACTAAGTGAAACACTTCACGTTTAAATGGATTGATTAAAAACCCACCTCAATGAGTATACAGCTAGGCGTTGTCACTGTTTTTAAAACAACAAACTGCCTATTATTTGCTGTTTTTGATGCTATTTTCGGCTGTTAAATGATTATTTGGTTATTCGATAAAAAACAGGTTGACTAGGGTAGGGGGTATACGTATTATCTGCCCCGCAACGACGAGATGACATCGAAAGAAAGAGTTTAGACGTTGTGATGATAGAAAGATTTGGTACTGAATAGGTTATGAGTTTATAACATATTTAGTAATCGTGGAGTGGTAGTTCAGTTGGTTAGAATACCGGCCTGTCACGCCGGGGGTCGCGGGTTCGAGTCCCGTCCACTCCGCCA
>JABSRV010000332.1 GCA_013214905.1 Psychrobium sp.
TCAAAATTCACCACCAATGCTTGGATACCGTTAACGTTGTTATCCCATGCCTCTCTTGACATATTAAGGTTAATGATATCGTCACCTAAACCACCGTCTATGGTGTAGATAACCGCACCAGTTAGGGTGATTTCATCATCATTACTTGTTAGCTTGACCCCAGCGGAAGTGATACCTTCGATGCCAATATCAACTACTGCACCACTGTAGATACTGATAATATATTCAGCTTCGTTGGTTGAACCGTCACTGCTAGTTGCTCGAACAACAACCGTTTGGTTACCTTCTACTAATAAGGAGTTGTCGTTAATGCTGACTTGGCCAGTAGTACTGTCAATTTTGAATAGGCCACTCGCGTCATCGATCAATTCATAGCTGACGGCATCGCCATCCACATCAATAGCAGAAACATCTAAGCCAACGTAAGTATCATTAACTGCGTCAACTTCAACTAGGTTAATTGCGTCATCCGAATCTGATAATGCACCTAATGCGTAGGTAGGGTTACCGACAGGTGATGGGGCATCACCACCAACCGTTACCGTTAGCACCTGCTCAGTAAAGAATGAGTTTGAACTGGTCGCTCTTACCGTAATTTGATAACTGTCATCTAAAATACCTATCTGACTCGCATCTTGTACCGTGACCTTACCCGTTGTTGCGTCTATATCAAAACGACCTTGTGCATCATCGATCAAGCTATAAGTCACACTATTCAGCACATTACTATCTACAGCGTTAGCCGTTATGCCGGTATAAGCGCCTGTGACAACATTGGCAGCAATGACATTGCTATCATCAAGGTCAATATCATCTACTAGACCCAGCGAGTTATTACTATTGTTATCCAATATCGTTGCGTCAATGACATGTCCATCAACACTGATACTTAACGTTTCAGTCGTTTCAATTGTATTATCATTAATAGTCGGAATCGTGATGGTGAAACTCGCTACGCCGCTAGGAACGTTTAACTGACCAGTAATCGAATTAAATGTTACATTATCACTATAAATCAAAGTGCCTAGATCAACGTTTAGGTCAACGCCGTTTAGAGAGAAGTCAAAGGCGTTATCCGCCGTTAAATCCCCGACAAGAGACACAACAACTGTTATATCTTCACCTTCTGTTACTGTTCCTGATAATGCTTCAAAAGCAATTGATACATCAACCGGAGGACGATCAGCTCCTACATTAATAGTGACTGTACTCTCATTTGTCGAACCATCACTACTTGTTGCTCTAACAACTATATCTAGCGGCGTATTTTCTGCCATTTGAGTATTGTCATTTACCAAGACTCGGCCAGTGGTACTATCAATTCTGAATGCGCCGTTAGCGTCATCTAATAATTCATAAGTAACAACATCGCCATCATTATCTACCGCGTCCATGTCGACGTTAACATAAGTATCAACTTCAGCATTTGCTGCTATGTCATTACTTAAGCCATCGGTATCGGTGAGGGCGCCAATGGCACTGGTGCTGCTCGGCGCTGGCGTGCCGCCTGGGTTGCTCGGCGCATCACCGCCTAAGGTAATGGTGAATGTCTCGTTTGAGGTCGAACCATCTTCGCTTTGCGCCACCACCGTCACGTTGTAAACATCATCTTCATTGCCTAACGCTGCGCCGCTTATCACGGTGACCACGCCAGTAACGCTATCAATCGCGAACAAGCCGTTTGCGTTATCACTTAAGGTGTAACTGACCACGTCACCATCCAGATCGGTCGCTTGCGCCGTGATGCCGGTGTACGCGCCGTCAATGGCGTTATTGGCCACCACGTTGCTATCATCTTCATCAATATCGGTGACATCGCCAACCGCGTTGGTGGTATTGCCCGTTGTGCCTGTCGCCGCGCCGATGGTGATATCAACGTCTTGCTCGTTGGTTGAACCGTCTGAACTGGTGGCGCGCACGCTAATGGTCACGCTGCCTTCAGTCAGTTGACTGCTATCTAATACGGTCACGATGCCCGTCACGCTATCAATCGCAAACGCGCCATTGTTATCATCAAGTAACTCGTAAGTGACGGCGTCGCCATCACTATCAACCGCGCCCATGTCCACGTTAAAGTAGCTGCCATCAACCGCGTCAACCGCGACGTTATTCGCGCCGCCATCGGTATCGGTTAATGCGCCTATTGAACTGGTGCTGCTCGCTGGCGTGCCGCCTGGGTTCGATGGCGCATCACCGCCTAAGGTAATGGTGAATGTCTCGTTGGAGGTCGAACCATCTACGCTTTGCGCCACCACCGTGACGTTGTAAACATCATCTTCATTGCCTAACGCTGCGCCGCTTATCACGGTGACCACGCCAGTAACGCTATCAATCGCGAACAAGCCGTTTGCGTTATCACTTAAGGTGTAACTGACCACGTCACCATCCAGATCGGTCGCTTGCGCCGTGATGCCGGTGTACGCGCCGTCAATGGCGTTATTGGCCACCACGTTGCTATCATCTTCATCAATATCGGTGACATCGCCAACCGCGTTGGTGGTATTGCCCGTTGTGCCTGTCGCCGCGCCGATGGTGATATCAACGTCTTGCTCGTTGGTTGAACCGTCTGAACTGGTGGCGCGCACGCTAATGGTCACGCTGCCTTCAGTCAGTTGACTGCTATCTAATACGGTCACGATGCCCGTCACGCTATCAATCGCAAACGCGCCATTGTTATCATCAAGTAACTCGTAAGTGACGGCGTCGCCATCACTATCAACCGCGCCCATGTCGACGTTAAAGTAGCTGCCATCAACCGCGTCAACCGCGACGTTATTAGCGCCGCCATCGGTATCGGTTAATGCGCCGATTGAACTGGTGCTGCTCGCTGGCGTGCCGCCTGGATTGCTCGGCGCATCACCGCCTAAGGTAATGGTGAATGTCTCGTTTGAGGTCGAACCATCTTCGCTTTGCGCCACCACCGTCACGTTGTAAACATCATCTTCATTGCCTAACGCTGCGCCGCTTATCACGGTGACCACGCCAGTAACGCTATCAATCGCGAACAAGCCGTTTGCGTTATCACTTAAGGTGTAACTGACCACGTCACCATCCAGATCGGTCGCTTGCGCCGTGATGCCGGTGTACGCGCCGTCAATGGCGTTATTGGCCACCACGTTGCTATCATCTTCATCAATATCGGTGACATCGCCAACCGCGTTGGTGGTATTGCCCGTTGTGCCTGTCGCCGCGCCGATGGTGATATCAACGTCTTGCTCGTTGGTTGAACCGTCTGAACTGGTGGCGCGCACGCTAATGGTCACGCTGCCTTCAGTCAGTTGACTGCTATCTAATACGGTCACGATGCCCGTCACGCTATCAATCGCAAACGCGCCATTGTTATCATCAAGTAACTCGTAAGTGACGGCGTCGCCATCACTATCAACCGCGCCCATGTC
>JABSRV010000333.1 GCA_013214905.1 Psychrobium sp.
TTGTTCAAAAGAGTTCCCGACTCTTTTGTCTCCTAAAACTTGCACCAAATGGCTGCGCGATGAACAGCTACAGGTCATGCTGAATAGTTATCTTTCTTTTATCTCATCAGAACCTATACAGTCCTATACTTCATAAACACTTTAAATAGTTGCGTTTATGATCCCTTATCCAGTTTATGACATCGCCATTTCACGATCAAAAATTGCCCGGCAATATCTAATTGTTTTATTGGGTGTTATCGCGCTGCTTTGTTTTTTTATATTGTTAGCGCTAGATGTACCCATGCATATCGGCGGTGTCGCTGCATTGTGTATTTTGGGAGGTTGCTTATTGATTGTATTGCGCAGTGAGCGCGAACCGAGTCGTTTACTCATTAATGAATTGGGAGTTTGTGAATTAAGAGTGAGCAGTAGATTGTTTGGGCAGCTGACCAATGACAGTATTGCGCTTCCAGTATGCGTCATTATCTACCTACAACTTAAAACGCAGCCGCGAGTCTATCGCTTTGTACTGTGGCAAGACATGGTGGATGACATTAGCTATCGCCGATTATGTCGAATTGTTCGCATAAAACGACGACAGATATAATGATTATACCCAAAATCATTGGAATTGCAGTGAAGCCGTCAAGGTTCGAATCGCCTGAGCTTATGTTTCATAAGTAATTGTGATTCTAATCCGCCGACACAAAATGTTCTGGAAACATTTTGAGCGTCGCTTGCGACGACCTTTGGTGAAATACAAGGATGTATTTCATAATAAAACTGCGGTTTCAAGGATAACGGGTATACTAGTCTTTGGGTCTCATGAAAGTAGGACCGCTATTCTCTAAGGCATTTGGATAATCTAAATTGTAATGCAGACCGACACTTTCTTTACGCGCAATCGCACAATCGATAATTAACTGCGCCACCTGCACCAAGTTTCTCAGCTCTAACAAGTTATTAGAGACTCTAAAATTCTTATAATATTCATTTATTTCGCACTGCAACAGCTCAACTCGGCGTTTGGCACGCGCCAAACGTTTGTCTGTTCTGACAATGCCAACGTAATCCCACATGAATAAACGAAGCTCATGCCAATTATGCTGAATGACAACCTCTTCGTCGGAATCGATGACTTGAGACTCGTCCCATGGCGCAATTGTTACGGATGATGCTTGTTGGCTAAAGTTAAGCTTAATGTTATCGGCGGCCGCTTTTGCAAAGACTAGACATTCTAATAATGAATTGCTGGCCATGCGGTTAGCGCCATGCAAACCCGTATAAGCCACTTCACCAATGGCGTATAAACGGGCAATATCGGTCGCGCCTTGTTTGTTGGTTACCACGCCGCCGCAGGTATAATGCGCTGCTGGCACTACCGGCATCGCTTCTTTGGTGATATCAATGCCCAAGGAGAGGCATTGCTTATAAATTGTTGGGAAGTGATCGGTAATGAAATCACTTGTTTTATGGCTGATGTCTAAATAGAGACAATCGACGCCCAAGCGTTTCATTTCAAAATCAATGGCTCTGGCGACGATATCGCGCGGTGCTAATTCGCCGCGAACATCAAAGTCGTCCATGAAACGACTACCGTCAGGGCGCTTTAAATATGCACCTTCACCACGCAGTGCTTCGGTGAGTAAAAAATTATTGGCTTGAGGGTGATACAAACTTGTTGGATGAAATTGATTAAACTCAAGATTAGCTACCGTACAACCTGCGCGCCATGCCATGGCAATTCCATCGCCGCTCGCCACATCAGGATTGCTAGTATATTGATACACTTTGCTCGCGCCGCCCGTCGCTAAAGCGACATGGTTAGCGTAAATGGTTTCAACATGCTCTTGTTGACGGTTCCACACGTAAGCGCCAATGACCGTTTTTTTGTCATCAACCGTGTTGGTGACCAAATCAATGGCGTTATAGCGTTCTAATATAGTGATGTTGGGGTTCTTTAAGACCTGGCTTTGCAAGGTGGTTTGCACCTCTTTACCTGTTGCATCGGCAGCGTGTAATATGCGGCGGTGACTATGTCCGCCTTCTTGCGTCAAATGATAGCGCTGTTCACCTTGCTCTGATATTTCTTGATCAAAGTCGGCACCGCAGTCGATTAGCCATTCTAATGATGATTTTGCTTGCTTCGCAGTCATTTCTACTACGCTGCGATCACACAGATTTGCACCGGCAATTAATGTATCGGCGACATGTGACTCTATGCTGTCTTGCTTGTCAAAAACCGCTGCAATGCCGCCTTGTGCATAAAACGTAGAACCATCATTAAGTTGCGCCTTGCTGAGCACGGTTACTTGGGCAAATTTAGCCACTTGTAATGCTAGGGTTAACCCTGCTGCGCCGCTACCAATAATTAATATGTCACAGGAATGTTCAATTGGATCTTTCATCATGGACTTAATCGAATAAATTATGTCGCCAATATTAGCTAATTTGAAGCTATTTACCTAGTAAAATAGTGGTTGTGAGTGACGAAATTAAGTAACATCTGGCAAATGATATAAAAAGATCTAAAAAAAGATCAAAAATTAATTCTATTTACTGAACTTTACTTAATGCTGCCAGTCTACATTTGTGCGTTTACTTCGAGCAATCAGTGGAATAATTAGACGTTGGGGACGATGCTTGAATGAGCGAACAAAAAACAGATCAACAATTAGTTGAATTAGTACAGCAGGGTAATAAGGCGGCATTTGATCTTTTAGTGATCAAGTACCAGCATAAAGTGTTAAGTCTGGTCAGCCGATTTGTTAAAAATCAAGGCGATGTACCAGACGTAGCGCAAGAAACGTTTATTAAAGCGTATCGCGCGTTAGCTAATTTTCGTGGCGACAGTGCATTTTATACTTGGCTATACCGTATTGCGGTTAATACCGCGAAAAATTACTTGGTGGCTCAGAAACGTCGCCCTTCAAGTTCGGATATTGACATTGAAGAAGGCGAGTATCTTTCTGGTGCAGATGAGTTACGTGATAATGCATCGCCAGAAAAATTATTAATGGCCAGTGAACTAAGAGAAGTAGTCATTACTACGTTAGAAGAACTTCCTGAAGATTTACGTACTGCTATTACACTGCGTGAACTTGACGGGATGAGTTATGAAGATATCGCTAATGTAATGGAATGTCCCGTTGGGACCGTGCGTTCGCGTATTTTTAGGGCACGAGAAGCTTTAGATAAGCGCATCGTACCGCTAATGCAACGATAGAAGGTATTTATAGTGTCAGATAGTAAGCAAGAGTTATCCTCGTTTATCGATGGACATCAATCATCAGACAAATTGCTCGATGAATTATTAACTAACGAAACCTTAAAAGAAGATTTTGCCAGTTATCACCTGATAGGTGAGACTATGCGTGATGAATTACCTAGTGAGTTTAGTCTTAATTTCG
>JABSRV010000334.1 GCA_013214905.1 Psychrobium sp.
CAATTATCACTGGGGGCCAGTTGGCGACTAAAGAATGCCTCGCCCCGGTTTATCGGCGCGACCAACGGCGGACTTGGTGCAACCTCAACCACTGATGATGGTAACCTTAACTTTGAGCAGGGAAAAACCTTTTCAAAAATAATCAAAGGGATCCACGATCTCCAGCTAAGCAAAGACAATTTAGGGGCTTTTGTCAGAGTCAAATATTGGTATGACAAGGAGCTCAACGATGAAGGCCGTGCTCACGGCAACTCACCTAATGGTTACACCCCAAATACTCCGTTAAGTGATAATGGTTTTGCCGACTTTACCAGATTTTCAGGCTTTGAATTACTTGATGCTTACGTATTTTTACAAACTGACATCGGTGATATGCCGCTCGACGTTCGCCTTGGGCGTCAGGTGGTCAGCTGGGGAGAAAGTACCTTTATTCAGGGAGGAATAAGTTCGATAAATCCCTTTGATGTTAGTGCGTTTCGCCGTCCTGGTGCCGAATTAAAAGAAGGCTTACTGCCCGTTGGGATGTTTTATACCAGTATTGGTTTAACTGAGAGCCTGAGCCTAGAAGCCTTCTATCAATACCAATGGGAAAAAACCCAAATTGATGGCTGCGGTACCTTATTTGCCGGTGCCGATTTTGCCGCAGACGGCTGTAATGCCGTTACTATTGCAGTTGCCGACCAACTTGCACTAGCAGGCGGTTATGCGGCGCTGCGCCAACCTGACATAGAGCCCGACGATGGTGGACAATATGGCTTTGCCCTTCGTTATTATGCTCAAGAGCTTAATGATACCGAGTTTGGACTCTATTACCTGAATATTCACTCGCGCGTACCGATGATTAACGCGGTACGGACAAAGATTCCGACGATAACAGGCGCCAACGATCCGGTATTCGTGCCGAGTTCTCATCCGCAGTTTGGCGCTTTGGCGCTGCACAATCCAGGGTACGTGATTGAGTTTCCTGAAGATCTAAAATACTACGGTTTGAGCTTTGCCACTAATGTTAGCAGTTTGGCATTATCCGGCGAAATATCCTATAAGCCAGATACCCCAATTCAAATAAATGGCGCGGAGATCCTCAATGGCGTCTTATCAGAAAGCCCTATTTTCCGATTTACACCACGAATTAACGCCGTTGGATATGGTGAAGTAGCCTCCGGATGGGACGAGTATGATGTCACTCAAATCCAAATAACCGCGGTTCAATTCTTTGAACGCTTCATGGGTGCCTCTCGCTTAACCCTAATCGGTGAAGCTGGTTTAATTTTGACCGATGATATTGAAAAGTCTAATCAACGTTATGGACGCAATACGGTATTTGGTATCGCTAATTTTGAGCTAGGAAATGGCATTAATTGTGTAAATTTAGTGGCCGCAGGTCAAATAGGATCCGACTGCCGGGATGACGGGTTTGTGTCTAATACCGCATGGGGTTATGTCTTAAGAGCGATCTGGGAGTATGACGATGTTTTGGCCGGGGTTTCATTAAAGCCTACGGTCACCTGGACCCACGATGTCGACGGTTACTCGCCAGCACCGGGTCAACAGTTCCATCAAGGTAGAAAATCCCTCGGTTTATCGGTGGAAGCCTCCTATCAGCAAAAGTATTTCGCGACATTAGGATACAAATCGTTTAACGGTGGTAGTCACAATGTGCTGGAAGACAAAGATTTCTTATCTTTAAGCGTTAATATTTCTTACTAATTATCTGTGATTAAATGAGAGTGTAAATACAATGAAAAATAAAATATTAATTAATGGGTTAATTACTTTCACCTTAACCCTGACCGCAACTATTGTTAGCGCCAAAGTCACGCCAGAGCAAGCAGGACAACTTGGCTTAAACCTGACCCCGCTTGGCGCAGAAATGGCCGCCAACGCTGCCGGCACGATTCCGGCGTGGACAGGCGGATTAAATAGCAAAAACAGCATTAAAAGTCCTGATGCTGGTCGCCCCAATAATCCATTCCCACAAGATAAAGCGTTATTTGAAATTAATAATAGCAATCTCGATACTTATAAAGACAACTTAACTCCAGGCCAAATCGCGATGTTTAAAAAATATCCCGCTTATAAAATGCCGATATATGAAACAAGGCGTAGTGCTGCTTATCCTCAATCGATCTATCCTGTTATTAAAAATAATGCGACATCTGCCAAGTTAGTCTCTGGCGGTTATGGCCTGGCTGATTTTGACACCACTATTCCATTTCCAATTCCCGAAAACGCCCTCGAAGTGGTATGGAACCATATCACCCGTTACCGGGGTGGGTCTGCTAGACGTTATGGCACTACAATTCCCGTACAGGCTGACGGCTCGTTTGCACCGGTAAAAATATTGGATCAACTGGTCTGGCCTGAGTTTCTTAATGGCGGTCGCGATGTCAAAAAAGATGATAATGTGTTGTTTTATTACCTGCAACGCATTACCGCTCCGGCACGTTTAACTGGCACTGCATTGTTGATTCACGAAACCATTGATCAGGTGAAAGAGCCGCGTCGAGCTTGGATTTATAACGCAGGACAACGGCGGGTAAGACGCGCGCCAAATGTAGCTTACGACGGACCAGGAGCAGGCACCGACGGATTAAGAGCGACCGATAATTATGATATGTATAACGGTTCCCCCGACCGTTACAACTGGACCCTAGTCGGTAAAAAAGAAATCTATATTCCCTATAATTCTTATCAATTAATGGATAGAAACCTCGATTATAAATCCATTGTTAAAGCTGGCTACCTCAATCCTCAATACATACGCTATGAGTTACATCGAGTTTGGGAGATCACCGCTGAGTTAAAAGAAGGAGCACGCCATATTTATGCCAAACGCACGCTCTACATCGACGAAGATACCTGGGGTGCTTCGGTGATTGATCAATATGATGGACGTGGAGAATTATGGAAATTATCGGAAGCACACAATATTCAGTTTTATGATGTTGATACCCCTTGGATGGTTGCCGAAACATTATATGACCTTAATTCAGGACGCTATCTGGTAACAGGTCTTAGTAATGAAGAACCTAAATATATGATATGGGGCGAAAAAACATCTCGTCGTGATTTCTCGACTTCAGCATTACGTCGGATGGGTCGCTAACAATTTCAAGTACTACAAGTTTTTCAGATCAGGTTAATTGTAATTGGAGCTTGTAGTGTTTTGTGGGCTGGTGCATACAAACTAGTTGTTAAATAAAAATGAGCAACCCGTGTTATTGCATCTTTTAATACTAGTATTATGAGGACAAATAAATGAGTAACTCTCAACCATTAAAGGCCAATTCAACCCAGCAACCCATCGACCAGTGTGTCGATACAGGTCAGCCAATCTTTAAGACCCTAACAGATATTCCGATAGTCGATGCAGCGGATCCCA
>JABSRV010000335.1 GCA_013214905.1 Psychrobium sp.
TCGAATCACAATCACTTAGCTTTTACTGGCTAAGGGCTCAATAAGCTCAGGCGATTCGAATCTTGACGGCTTCACTGTAATTCCAATGATTTTGAGTATAAGCGCCAGATTATTCGTTAAGCAAGTCAAATAGTGGCATTAAAGCGTCGGGTAATTCATCGACACTTTTTTGCCGACTTAAACGATCAAGGCCAACATATATCTGCTTTTTCTGTCTCAACGTGAGTTGTTGCAGCAAATCATTAACACTTAAGTCCATCACATTGAGTGAATCACGCTGAGCATGATTTCGCCGATGCAGTAATTTATACATATATAAAAATCGACCTAATACAACGTAGGGGAAATTTTTACTCGCAATTGGCCCTAACCTCGCCTCATAGCCGCCTAAAGGCAAACCCTTCACTTTGGTGTTAGCGAGTTTGGCTGCACCAAACCATGCCGCAGACGAGCCCAATACACCACCACCTATAGCGCCAAGCATAAATGAATGTCCAGCAACGACTAAATCTAGCGCGCCGCCAGCAACGGCGCCTGCAATTGCTGCTACGCTGGTTAATTGCTTTTTGTCTAATCCCCAGCCATACCATTTGTCAGTATCAAACAGATCATCTGGCAACGACAGCTCACTATTATCACGTTTAAGGTGGTGATGGCGATATAAGAGTTGTAACTCATCAAAGGCCTTTAACTCACGCTGGCGCATCCATTGATAATATTGCTGCTCCAATAACAATTGCAACGACGATGCTTGCGATTGCGTTAGCACTTTTTGGTTAACTTGATATTTAGTGACATCTTCTAACATGCGCGCGACGATAAAACAGCTTTGCAGTTGCTGATGATGAATTTCATTCTCAAACGCTTTAACAAGTAACGTTAATGATTTAGTCCACGGTTGGTGAATAGCGGCAAAGGCTTGCAGCAATTCGATATGATGGTCAATATCGGCTTTAACCGCATCAAATACCCGCACCACGCTAAAATATTGCCCCAAAGCCATTTGCCAATTTTCGATGTAATCATTATTACTGATGGGGTTAATCAGCGCCATGCTTGGCTGCCCTGTCCAGCGCAAAATTTCCATTTCGGCTTCATACTCGGCGCTGTAAGGCCTGGAGCCATCTACAACATATAATATCGCCGCGCCAGCCATGATAGGCCGCAACAACTCAATTTCATCTTTATATAACTCGTTACATTGAACGTCATTGAGAAATGTTTTGATGCGTTTGGCGCGTTGATCAGCATCTGGATTAGTCTGATTTAGCCACGCCATCACTTTTCTAGGGCGCTGAAAACCAGGGGTATCAATCAATTGATAGTGTGATTTTCCAACACTTATATCAAACGTTTCCGCGACCAGCGTAGTGCCACTTTGCATTGACACAGCGACGCGATCATCTCTTGCCAATGTTGACACAACAGATGACTTGCCCTTATTTGGGTGCCCTACTACGGCAAAACTCGGTTTCATTTAAGCTCCTCATCAACATATATTTTCCAATTATCTAGCTGATGA
Source organism: Psychrobium sp. (assembly GCA_013214905.1). Taxonomy (GTDB): domain Bacteria; phylum Pseudomonadota; class Gammaproteobacteria; order Enterobacterales; family Psychrobiaceae; genus Psychrobium. The sequence continues at coordinate 1,523 of JABSRV010000335.1, forward strand.
CTAAAACGGCGCCACTCATCTAAATAATGCTGGCTTAGGGGTTGCCATTGCTGCTCTTTAAAATCTAACGGCATAATAATACCCCGTCCTTGGTCTAGAAAATCTTTCAATTCTCCCATTGGAGGCTCCCAAGCGGCTACCAGTACCAATAAATCCTTTTGATCGCTGATTGCCAATTGTTCATCGGCAATCGAGCCATGAAACCCTACTTGAAATACGTTATTAGGCGTTGAGAAATTGGTCAGTAATTGCTTAAGCATCGATGGTGGCAGTTGCAAGCAACAAGCAACGTTAAAATCATCAAGCTGAGGTTTGCTTGCCACTAACTTATCTAACGTTGGCGACGATGGTGGCTGATTAATTAATGGCGCTGGTTGGCGTTTCTCGTTGCTATAAGCGTTGTATTTTTTATTGAATCTAAAGCGCGATATAAGCACAGTAATCAGTCTTGGCGCAATTGCATAAACTAATTGTGCCATCAACAAATAACTCCACCATTGACCATAGTTAACTAACGACGGTGCTTGCTGTGCGGTACGGATTTCTTGTGTTGCAATAAATATATCTTTTAACGGCTGCGCGCTTTCCAGAAAGAACCAAGGCAGCGCAATCATCTTCAGTACGGGATATATTTGCTCGGCGTTTAATAACGTTGAACGCCAAACAAAGGTAATATCGTTAAATAACAGCACCGTAAAAAAAGAGCACAAACAGCCGATACTAAAGGCAAGTGTCATTATCTGACTTTGCAATACAAACCAGGGGTTTAACAATTGGTGACGCTGCAAATAATAAACAGAATCCAGCCATGAACGAGGCCATATAGGCAGCGATAATAAAGAATTAATTAGCGGGAATTTCGATGTTTTAGGGAAAATCTTAAACAATAACAACACAGAAAATGACAGAAATGGCCACATCACAAACAGCAGAATAAAGTACAATAAATTGACACGCCCCATGTCATCGCCAGAAACGATAACACCACTAGTAAGTACACCACCAATAAACAGCAGTAAGCTTAAACCGCGACTTAAACCAGACAAATAACGCGTATTCACAAACAATAAACCATTCTACAAAAGATTTATTTTGAACGGTTTATCATCGCCTTGCAAACATTAGATTGTAAATAAACATGTGTCAGCGCAATCATTTATCCAAATATGGGAATTAATAGCATTGTTCATTAGGCGTAAGTGTCTAGACCACCGTATTTGTTACCTGATTTCCCTTTCTTAGCGCCATCTGCCGATCGGCGACCACACGCTATCATATTGCTGTTGCGGCGACTATTACCTCGTCGCTCGTTAGAGCGATGTCGGCGATCAGTTCTACGTTTTACGGGGGGATTGGGCAGGTCTTTATTAACATCTTTAAGCGCATTAGAAGAAGATACTTGTTGCACTTTGTTCTTCACCTTAGAGATTCGATTACCTAAGGGACGAGCTAATACGGAATATAACAAATCTTGAATAGGCATAATTAACGGTCCCTTGTAAATAATTATATGTATAGGTTATCGGCCTATGTTGCACAAACTTTAGCCATTTTTGTTTTTTTCAACGTACCCTGCTGACCTGCTCAGTTTACCTTGTCGTTTTTCACCAAATATGCGTAGTGCACAGCATAAATATAGTAAAATGCTATGGCTAATAATTCTAAATACTTTACAATAGCCGTCCAGACGTAGAAACATCTTAAATTCTACTGTTTATTTTCTTATTACAATGGAAGGCTTTTGGCTATGGCACAACACCTTTTTACTTCAGAGTCAGTTTCTGAGGGTCACCCTGACAAAATGGCAGATCAAATATCGGATGCTGTTTTAGATGCCATCATCTGCCGCGATC
>JABSRV010000336.1 GCA_013214905.1 Psychrobium sp.
GGTAACCGCATTTCGAGACGTTAGCCCACAAGCGCCAACGCATATTTTAATCATTCCCAAAAAACTTATCCCGTCCATGGATGAAGTGACCATTGACGACGAGCTTACGCTTGGTCGAATGATGACGGTGGCGGCGAAAATTGCCAAAGAGCAGGGCATCAGTGAAGACGGCTACCGTCTTATTATTAATTGCAAAGAGCATGGTGGCCAAGAGGTTTATCACATTCATATGCATTTGCTCGGCGGACGTCAATTGGGCCGCATGTTAGCGCCATAATATAAGTGATGATGATGACAAATTTAGAATTTTTAAGCCAACGATTCTCGGCCAGTAAACTGACAACACCGGGGCCAAATACCGCACAACTTGATGCCATTTTGGCCGTAGGTGCACGAGCGCCTGATCATGGCGCGTTGCAACCATGGCAATTTGTGGTGATGACAGGGCAAGGACTCGAGCGTTTAGGTGAGATATTTGCACAGGCTGCAACCCTGAACGGCCATGACATGGCGAAAATCACCAAGTGTCGTCAGATGCCACTTCGCGCGCCCATGGTGATAACCGTGATCGCAAAAACTGTCAAGCACGTTAAAGTGCCGTGGTTAGAGCAAGTGCAATCGGCAGGCTGTGCTCTTTTTTCAATGCAACAAGCGGCATTGGCTCAAGGCTTTAGTGGTATTTGGCGTACTGGTGATTTATCTCAAGATAAATACGTGCGCGAGCAATTGGGACTAAATGAGCAAGACGAGATTGTAGGCTTTCTATATTTAGGCACCGATCAGAATGATAAGCCGATTTCAAAGACCATTGATTTAGACAAACACGTTACCTTGTGGCAGTAATTGTTATCTAAAAAGTTTATATTAAAGTTAGCTGTGGTTTTAATGAGTTATTTTTTGTTCCGAGGTTTAACTTAGAAGTACGAAACTGCCAATGTGTGCCATTTACCGGTCTTAGTTGCCTTGATATTAATGGTTGTTAGGAAGGAAAATCAGGACGATTTTTCAGATTTTAGCGCAGGCATAGCCATGGATGGCGAAGATAGGGCGGCGCAGGAACCCAAAGCCGAGATGCGCATTAAAATCGGTTCCGTTAAACAGCTATTATTATCAAGAAAAGTGACTGGTGTGCTTTTGATGTACCATTTATGTCCGAAAGATCAATAAGCACATCATAATTTCACCATAACTTACTTAGATATAGGCATAAAAAAAGCGCTAACCCATTGGGTTAGCGCTTTTTTTGTCGCTAATATTAAGCGTTAGAAGTTTGCGCTGCGCGGTGCACGTGGGAACGGGATTACGTCGCGAATGTTTTGTACGCCAGTGACGTATGATACCAAACGCTCAAAACCCAAACCAAAACCAGCATGAGGAACGGTGCCGTAACGGCGAAGGTCGCGATACCACTCCATGTGCTCAGTATCAATATTCATTTCAGCCATACGTTTGTCAAGGTAATCTAAACGCTCTTCACGTTGAGAACCACCAATGATTTCGCCAATGCCTGGTGCTAAGATATCCATAGCCGCAACGGTTTTACCATCATCATTCATGCGCATGTAGAATGATTTAATGTCTTTTGGATAGTTTTGTAGAATAACCGGACCACCAAAATGCACTTCAGCAAGATAACGTTCATGCTCAGAACTCAAATCAACGCCCCAATACACAGGGAATTCAAATTTCTTGCCACAGTTTTCTAGAATTTCAATCGCTTGAGTATAATCTAAACGAACAAAGTCGGTGTCGATCATCTTTTCCATGCGGGTGATACATTCTTTATCTACGCGCTGGGCGAAGAAAGCCATGTCGTCTGGACGCTCTTCCAATACGGCTTTAAACACGTACTTAAGCATCTTTTCGGCTAAATTCGCAATGTCTTTCAATTCAGCGAAGGCGATTTCTGGTTCAACCATCCAAAACTCGGCCAAATGACGCGTAGTATTTGAATTTTCAGCACGGAAGGTAGGGCCAATTGTATATACTTTACTAAGAGCACAAGCATAAGCTTCGCCGTTCAGTTGACCTGATACGGTCAAAAACGTTTCTTTACCGAAGAAGTCTTTATCATAATCAACTTTACCAGCGTCAGTTAATGGTAAGTTTTCCATGTCTAAGGTACTTACGCGGAACATTTCACCAGCGCCTTCACAATCACTAGAGGTGATTAAAGGCGTGCTTACCCAAATAAAGCCCTGCTCGTGGTAAAAACGATGAATAGCTTGTGATAATGTATTACGTACGCGAGCAACCGCGCCAATGATGTTAGTACGTGGGCGTAAATGAGCAACTTCACGTAGGTATTCAATACTGTGACGTTTTGCAGACATTGGATAGGTATCTGGATCTTCAACTAAACCAATAACTTCAACATGGCTCGCTTGAATCTCAAAAGATTGACCTTTACCCATTGAAGCAACCACTTCACCGGTGATTGCAACAGAGCAACCCGCGGTTAACGACAATACATCTTCATTATAATTTTCTAGAGTATTAGCAATTACCGCTTGAACGGGATCAAAACAAGAACCATCATAAATGGCCAAGAAAGAGATGCCGGCTTTCGAGTCACGACGTGTGCGGACCCATCCTTTTACCGTGGTAGTTTCGCCTACTGGCACTTTGCCAGCAATTATATCGGCTACTGTTGCCAAACCCATTGAACTATACTCCAAAAAAATGAAAATTAATCAGGCAATCTTACTTATCTGTACCGAATAAACAAGGGATAAACCATAAAAATAAGCGCTAGTGATACGTTTTAGCGGCGAGCGAAGAAAAAAACAACAAAGGGGCTAGTGACGCCGTATAAATGCGCTATATTTAAGCTATATAACAACAAAGAGTAAGCTATGCGCAAACCCATTTTAGATCGATTACATTTAATATTGGCCAGTCTAACGATTGTTGGTTGGGGCGTGCTTGTCTATTCATTGGTGATTTTTGACGATGCAAGACCTGAAATGAGCACTATCATTACCACGTTCCATAATATCGAAGTAAGAACGTATTGGCTTGGCGCGGTTTATGATCGTCTGTTTTGGTTGTTGTGGTTTTGCGCCGGCATTAGTTTTTCGAGTCTGGCGCTCAATTGGTTTTTACGCGTGCGGGCTAAAGACACCATTTGGTTCTCTACCGTGATGTTAAGTATAGTTTCTTTGGTCGCGGTATTAGTGCTGATGATATGGCACCCTATGCTTGACATATCGTCCTAATCTCGAATAACCAAACGTATCTGCTCTAACATCGCCGCGGTTGCTCCCCAAATAGGCCAACCAGCGGTGGGTTTAAAATGAATGGGGTATTGAATACCGTTTCTGGGCACGTTAATCACAAAATGGTCGTTATGGTGA
>JABSRV010000337.1 GCA_013214905.1 Psychrobium sp.
GTTGAGGTATCAACAACGATAGGATCGCCAATGGCGATTAATAGACGTTCTGCTGCACTAGCGTAACACCGCTTATCTTGCTTACATAACAGTAAGAACTCTTGTAGGGTGTATTCTTCTTCCTTAGTCGCTTCGTAACGATTTTGATAATGATTAAATATAGACATAGCATTCCTCATGAGTTTGCGATGGCTCTTTAACGACAACTACAGCCATTTTTATTTCATTTGTTTATTAAACTTAGTCTGTAAATACTCGCTAATCAAGCTCTTATATCAATAATATCTCGGGTGTGAGGGAAATAAGTCCCTAATATATAGACAGCATAACGACCAAAAAAATTCAATTATATTGCTTAGAATATATTTTCTTAGACAAAATTCAGCTGAATTTCAATCTTATGGAGCAGGCATAAAAAAGGACTCGTTAGAGTCCTTAATATCATCAATGGTAATTAACGCTATTAGCCTGCAAAGTTAGCAGAAGCGAAGTCCCAATTGATTAATGACCAAAAACCTTTTAGGTAGTTAGGACGAACATTGCGGTAATCGATGTAATAAGCATGTTCCCACAAATCAACAGTCATCAGTGGTGTGATGCTATCATCTGTTAATGGTGTAGCAGCGTTGCTAGTATTAACGATTTCTAATGTGCCATCGGCTTTTTTAACAAGCCAAGTCCAGCTAGAGGCAAAGTTGTTTACTGCTTTGTCATTGAAAGCCGCTACGAACGCGTCAAATGAACCGAATGCAGCGTTGATTGCTTCTAGCAATGCGCCAGTAGGTTGACCGCCGCCGTTAGGGCTTAGGCTGTTCCAGTAGAACGTATGGTTCCAGATTTGCGCAGCGTTGTTAAATACAGGGCCGTTTGAAGATTTTATGATTTCTTCTAAAGACTTGCTTGCTAAATCAGTGCTTTCAACAAGACCGTTTAGTTTTGCAACGTACGTAGCGTGGTGCTTACCGTGATGATACTCTAAAGTTTCTTGTGAAATGTGTGGTACTAATGCATCAATTGCATATGGTAATGCTGGTAGTTCAAACGCCATGGTTATCTCCTAGATAAAAAAATTGACTATTATTTGCTATAAATTTACTGTTTTACTGTGCTATTTAGTTACGGCACTATTTTTATGCTCAATATAATACATCATTAAATTGATTTGGGTCAAAAATGAATGTAACCTTTGGCAAATCATTTCAAATACAGCAAACCCTTATCGATAATAGGGTTTAGTGTCGATGTACTACAGCGTATAATTAACTAAATTTAGCACTGAAAGTCATTGTCAAAGGATAAATAATGGAAACAACAGATACAATTGAAAAAATCAAGCAGCAGATTTCTGAAAACCCAATCATCTTATACATGAAGGGTTCTCCAAAACTGCCTAACTGTGGTTTTTCGTCGCAAGCATCGCAAGCTGTCATGAGCTGTGGTGAAAAATTTGCTTTTGTAGATATTTTACAAAATCCTGAAATTCGCGCTGAGTTGCCAAAATATGCAAACTGGCCAACGTTCCCACAATTGTGGGTTGACGGTGAGTTAGTTGGCGGTTGTGACATTATCTTAGAGATGTTCCAACAAGGCGAGCTTAAGCCTCTTTTAGAAGAGACAGCAAAAAAGCATTCAACAGAAGATTAGTAAGTAATTTTAGCTCGACTATCATATCCAAAATCATTGGAATTGCAGTGAAAGCGTCAAGTTTAAACCGCCTGAGCTTATGTCCATAAGTGATAGTGGTTTCAAGCGCTGACAATAAAACTGCAGTCTCAAGAATGACGGGTACAGAGCAATAACACAAACGGAGATTAACATGAGCGTATTAGTAGGTCGTCCTGCACCGGACTTTACAGCAGCAGCAGTACTAGGCAATGGCGAAATCGTTGATACATTCACACTAAGTGAAGTAATCAAAGGTAAAAAAGCGGTAATTTTCTTTTACCCACTAGATTTCACTTTCGTATGTCCTTCAGAGCTTTTAGCTTTTGATCACCGTATTGAAGACTTCAAAAGCCGCGGCGTTGAAGTTATTGGTGTTTCTATTGATTCACAGTTCTCTCACAACGCATGGCGCAACATGCCAGTAAACGAAGGTGGTATTGGTCCAGTTAAATACACCCTAGTTGCTGACGTAAAGCACGAAATCTGTCAAGCATACGATGTTGAACATGCTTCAGCTGGTGTTGCACTTCGTGGTTCATTCCTAATTGACGAAGCTGGTGACGTACGTCATCAAGTTGTTAACGACCTTCCTTTAGGCCGTAACATTGACGAAATGCTTCGTATGATCGACGCACTTCAATTCCATCAAGATCACGGTGAAGTTTGTCCTGCTGGCTGGAACAAAGGCGACAAAGGCATGGACGCTTCTCCAGAAGGCGTTGCTAGCTACCTAAGCGAAAACGCTGATAAGCTTTAATATCTAAAGTTTATTATTGAAAAGCGACCTTCGGGTCGCTTTTTTTTACCATTTTTTTAGTGCGTCACACTCTCTATATATTGGTATGAATATAATACCAATATCGACGATTATTTGAATACTTGACCTGGTTAAAACCACCGATTACATCGTTGCTCTCAATCTCAAGCTATTGGTCGGTAACATACATCTCGGCAATAAGCTCCTTGAAAACTGCTCCCCGTGGGGAGAGGAGTCCATACATCACCTGTATTGCTCTAATATATAGACATCCATGTCGAAATTAATCTTGCGCCTTGCCTACAGGATGTAGGTGCTTATGTTCAGTCTGGAACAATGAACATGTGTACACATTAATTTTTTAAGCACAACAAGACCACATCTTTATCGGAACTGCTATAACACTCATTGTAAACACGGGTGATGAATGTTTTTTTCGTTGCTTGCACTGCGTTAACAAAATCAAAGCAAAAAAAAACCGCATTATAAAAATGCGGTTTTCGACTTACTCGTTGGTAAGTTAGATTGCAGCTTTAGCCGAAGTAGCAGCACTTGAAGCGCGATTCTTTGCTTCTGAAGTACTGGTTCCTTTGTTGCTTCGCTCAAATGCTGGGCGATCTGCATCGTCCATCACTGGAATGACTACACCACTGTGCACGATTGGTGCCGCTGCTGGCTTAGTCATTGGCGCGGTAGCACGACCTTTGCAACTAATACTCGCTGTGGCTGCTACAGGCGGCTCAACTACTTCCGTCTCAACAATAGCTGTTTCAACTACTTCTGTCTCAACGTTAGCCGTCTCAACAACAGGCGTTTCAACTACAGGTGTTTCAACTACAGGAGTTTCAACTACAGGAGTTTCAACTACAGGAGTTTCAACTACAGGAGTTTCAACTACAGGAGTTTCAACTACAGGAGT
>JABSRV010000338.1 GCA_013214905.1 Psychrobium sp.
CGCAGGGCTTTCTTCGGCAATCAAGTTGCTAATGAATATCTTCTTGGCTGAACTCTCTTTAACTGCATTACGTAATTCAGGCAACAATAATGGTGGCATCACACTGGTTAGAAAACTGCCTGGGCCCAGTAGAATTAAGTCGGCCTCATTGATCGCTGTTATCGCCTCGGGCGTCGCACTAACGCTAGGCTCCAATATCAATTTTTTTGGCATACTAGTCATTTTGTCGACTCGAATTTCACCAAAAAATCGTTGCTCAAAATCATCTTGCGCCACAAGATGGGTCGGTTGTTCAGACATTGGAATAATCTGACTTTTCACATGCAACATTTCTCGAATAAGCTTAATAGCATCCAATGGGCGCACACTCATTTTATCTAACGCCAGTAACATCAAATTACCTAAGTTATGTTGCGCTAATTCATTGTCACCGCTAAAACGATATTCAAACATTAAACTAGCAATGGTTGGTTGCGTGATAAGCTGGTGAATGCAATTGCGCAGGTCGCCCCAAGCGATGCAATTTTCGGTTTCACGTAAACGTCCGGTAGAACCACCATTATCGGTAGTAGCTACAATACCTGTTAGGCGATCCTCAAAGTGATTGAGTGAAGAGAGCACGCGACCTAGACCATGTCCGCCACCAATGGCTACCACGTGGTCTAACTTATCCAATGCCGAGTTGCCATTGGTCGATCTAATTGATGCCGTATGAGAAGAGTGTTCAAACGGGGAAATTGGTTCCATAACTGCTTTATCCTAAATAACGCTTTTAAGAATAATTATTAATATCATTCTAGAACTTAACCTCAGATGATTCAACCACTAGACAAGGCATATTTAACCTTGATTACATTTTCGTACATTTTATTTACATTTAGGGTGGTTTTCGAACGCTTAGATTGGCAGATGGCGGTAATGGGCTAAGAATAGGAGGCGTAATAATTGAAGATAGTTTTAAATGGTTGGTTCTAGCCAGAGCGTGAACGGATGACGCTAGTCCCTAATAAACACTTGAAATATCAATATCGGAAGTAGGGCGTGAGCAACAGGTTAATATTTCACCATCACGAATGTAAGCAAGTGGCTCTAGTGTGTAGGTCACTGAGCCAGCGTTTAACTTACAACGACAAGCGCCGCAGGTACCATCACGACAGTGATAGTCCACGACGATACCTTGAGCCTCTAAATACTCTAAGGTAGTTTGCTTGGAGTGCTGTGCGAATTTTTCCTCGCACAATACATTGTTGTAAGTTACTTCTTTCATAATTTATGTCTTTAACTTATTGAGATTGATTATAAATCAAAATCATCAAAATCGTCACTGTCTAATTCCGCGTCAATTTGGCCCACTAAATAAGACGAGATTTCACTTTCTTGGGGGGCAACCTGTACGTTGTCACTCACCAAGTATGCATTAATCCACGGCAGGGGATTAGTGATGGTCGCAAAAGGTGGTTTATGGCCAATGGCGACTAAGCGTTGATTAGAAATATACTCAATGTATTGCTTGAGGATTTCAGCGTTCATGCCAATCATTGAACCGTCTTTAAACAGATAGTCAGCCCAATCTTTTTCTTGTTCAACCACATCAAGGAATATCTGCAAGCCATCCTTTTTCATGGTTTCACTAATTTCTTTCATTTCTGGATCGTCTTTGCCTTCCGCCCATAAATTAAGGATGTGCTGGGTGCCGGTTAAGTGCACTGCTTCATCACGAGCAATCAGCTTAATGATTTTTGAATTACCTTCAAGTAATTCACGCTCAGCGAACGCAAAAGAGCAGGCAAAACTAACGTAGAAACGAATCGCTTCTAGTGCGTTTACCGAACAAATACATAAAAATAGGCGCTCTTTTAATTTACGCTTGCTCACTTCAATGCTACGGCCTTCGACTTCATAGGTGCCTTCGCCTTGAGATTGCAATAACTGAGTGGTTAAAATCACGTCATCAAAATATTTAGCGATGCTTGAGGCGCGCTTTAAGATATTTTCGTTAATTAAAATATCGTCAAATACTTCACTCGGATCATTAAATAAATTGCGTAAAATGTGGGTGTATGAACGCGAATGGATGGTTTCAAAGAAACCCCAGGTTTCGATCCACGTTTCAATTTCAGGCAAAGAGACGATTGGCAATAACGTCACGTTAACACTGCGCGCTGCGATAGAATCGAGCAATGTTTGATACTTTAAATTACTGATGAAAATATGCTTTTCACTGTCGGTTAATTTTTGCCAATCCATGCGATCTTTTGAAATGTCAACTTCTTCTGGACGCCAGAAAAATGAAATTTGCTTTTCAATAAGTTTTTCAAAAATCGGTAATTTCTGGATATCAAATCGTGAAACGTTAACCGTTTGACCCAAAAACATTGGCTCTAACAGTGGGTTATTTTTATGTTGATTGAACGTTGAGTATGTCATTGCTTGCCCTGCATCAAAGCCACCTTATTGGTGGCTTTTATTCTTATATGATAAATAGATTAACTAATAAGTTATATCTTACACGCGCCGCCTTCACAGTCATCGTCTTCTTTTTCAATCACAATATCGCCTTGCATATCGTTGGCGCCATCTCTAGTGTTATGATAATAAAGCGTTTTTATACCCAGTTTATAAGCGGTTAACAAGTCTTTGATGATTGTTTTAATTGGCACTTTGCCACTTTCAAATTTAGATGGATCGTAGTTGGTATTTGCTGAGATTGCTTGGTCAACAAATTTTTGCATTAAACCAACCAACTGCAAGTAACCTTCATTTGTAGGAATGTTCCAAAGTAATTCGTATTGATCGCGCAGGGCCAAATATTCAGGAACCACTTGCTTTAAAATGCCATCTTTACTGGCTTTTATGCTGATTAAACCACGTGGTGGCTCAATGCCATTGGTCGCATTTGATATTTGTGATGACGTTTCAGACGGCATCAGTGCCGATAGCGTTGAGTTACGCAAACCGTGGGTGACTATTTCTTGACGCAAACTTTCCCAATCAAGCAATAATTCGTTAGAGCATAATTTGTCTAAGTCTTTTTTGTAAGTATCGATTGGCAAGATGCCTTTGGAATAAGTAGTTTCATGAAACCATTCACAAGCGCCCATCTCTTTGGCCAGATTATTCGACGCCTTAAGCAAGTAAAACTGAATCGCTTCAAAGGTTTCGTGGGTTAAACGATTAGCACTGCCATCTGAATAACGTACGCCATTCTTAGCAAGATAATAAGCGAAGTTAATCACGCCTACCCCTAAGGTTCTACGGTTTAAGCTTGATTTTTGTGCGGCAATCATCGGATAGTGCTGATAACTTAAAAGATTATCTAGGGCAC
>JABSRV010000339.1 GCA_013214905.1 Psychrobium sp.
TAATGGCTAACATAGCTTCAACGATTGGCACGGCACGCAGACCAACGCAAGGATCGTGACGTCCTTTGGTGATAAGATCTATCTCTTGACCAAATTTATCAACACTTTTACCTGGGGTGGTAATACTTGACGTTGGTTTTAGCGCAATGTGCGCCAATATCGGTTGTCCGGTTGAAATACCACCCAAGATACCGCCCGCATGATTGCTTGAGAAACCCTCATCACGCATTTCATCGCGATGCTCAGAACCTTTTTGATTTATCACCGCAAAGCCATCACCGATTTCAACGCCCTTCACCGCATTGATGCTCATTAAACTGTGCGCTATTTCTGCGTCAAGGCGATCAAAAACTGGCTCGCCTAACCCAACTGGCACATTAGTCGCAATCACCGAGACCTTGGCACCGATTGAATCACCTTGTTTTTTTAGAGAACGAATAAGCGCTTCCATCTCATCAAGCTTGTCAACGTCGGGACAAAAGAATGGATTTGTTTCAATAAAGTCCAAATCAACCTTATCTATTTTAACATCGCCAATTTGTGACAAATATCCACGGATTTCAATGCCAAATTGCTGCTTTAAATATTTTTTAGCAATAGCACCACCCGCGACACGCATCGCTGTTTCACGAGCAGATGCACGGCCACCACCACGGTAATCACGAATCCCGTATTTTTGCTGGTAGGTATAATCCGCATGACCAGGTCGAAATTGATTTTTAATTTCACCGTAATCTTTTGAGCGTTGATCACCATTTTCAATCAATAAACCAATCGGCGTACCTGTAGTTTTACCTTCAAATACACCAGAGAGAATGCGAACTTCGTCGGCTTCACGTCGCTGGGTGGTAAATTTAGAGGTGCCTGGTTTACGGCGATCTAAATCAACCTGTAAATCAGCTTCAGTAAGCTCAATGCCTGGCGGACAACCATCAACCGTACAACCCAGTGCAATACCGTGACTCTCGCCAAAGGTGGTGATGCTAAACAGTTTACCTATGCTATTACCCGACATGAATTATCCTTGGTTATATGGCCGATAAGGCGGCGTTGAAAATATCGCTGTGTGCTACTAGTTGTTCTTTGCTCAGCACAAAGACGCCGTGACCGCCGCCTGCAAACTCGATCCAGGTGAAATCCACTTCTGGAAATTGCTCTTGCATGTGCACCTGTGAGTTACCCACTTCTACCACCATGATGCCGCCATCAGTCAATAACTCTGCGCCATCGACCAACATGCGTTTAACCAAGTCTACGCCGTCAAACCCTGCCGCTAGTGCCATTTGTGGTTCATGAATAAATTCTTGTGGCAATGAATCCATGTCTTCTTGGTCAACGTACGGCGGATTAGACACAATAAGGTCGTATTTTTCGAATTTGACTTCATTAAATAAGTCAGATTGCAGTGGGATCACGCGATCCTCTAAGCCATGACTAAAAATGTTAATGCTGGCAACGTCCAATGCGTCTTGTGATAAATCGATAGCGTCAATTTCCGCATCCACAAACTGATGCGCCATTGCAATAGCGATACAGCCACTGCCAGTGCATAAATCTAGGGCGCGTAATACCGGCTTATTGGCCAAGAAAGGTTCGAAGTTTTCTGCAATTAATTCGGCAATTGGTGAACGAGGCACTAATACGCGCTCATCAACAAAAAACTGCATGCCAGCAAACCATGCGTTATTGGTTAAATAGGCGACAGGCAGACGTTCATTAACGCGTCTTGCCAACAAATTAGCCACGGTTAAACGCTCGCTTTGCAGCAATTTGGCAAAAACAACAGACTCTTTACTATCATGGGGCAACGCAATGGCATGAAAAACAAGGGCAACCGCTTCGTCCCAAGCATTATCATTGCCATGACCATAAAAAAGATCGCTGGCGTTAAACACGCTAGTGCCCCAACGCAGCATATCGCCAATGGTCGATAATTGTGTGACAGCTTCATTAATAGCCGCGTCGTCGATAATAACTTGTTCCAAGCTTTTCCCCAAAGTCGATGATAAATGAGCAAATTATTGTGCTCGAAATTTGTCAATGATTGTAACCTAAGCTAAGCACTGTTTATATGACAAAAAAGCATTTAAAATACCAATATAGTCATTACTTTTATAACAGTCTAAAACATGAACGATAAGCAACTAGATTCAATGCTCCATTTATTGGGCACAAACGACGTCAAACAGATGACGCAAGACAAAGTCAACTTACAAAAGCCTAAGCGAGTCAAAAAGCAGCAACACAAAGAGCAACAAGCCAAACAAGCAGAGTTCTATTTCTCTGACGGTTTTATACCGCACTTTGACGATGAAGGGCCTATGCGTTATTGCCGAGAGGACGTTGAGAAATACGAATTAAAAAAATTACGCCGCGGTGATTATTACCCAGAACTCATTTTAGATTTACATGGCTTAAATCAAGCCACCGCCAAAACAGAAATTTTGGCGTTGTTTAAAGAATGCAAAAAGAAAAACATTCAATGCTGCGCTATCGTTCATGGCATTGGCACTGGTATCTTAAAAACCAGAACACCGTATTGGATCGCGCAATACCCTGAGCTAATAGCGTTTCATCAAGCGCCATTAGAATGGGGCGGCCAAGGCGCCCTACTCGTCTTATTAGAGTTTGTTAATGATGACAACGGCAAATATGATTAATTATTTAGCCACCAGTTAATACGTCTTGCACCTTTTTGTGCCACAGTAAATTACCTTGCCAGCTGTCTAAATCAAGCTCAATGCAAGCGATTGATGATGTGGTAAAACTTGGCATTGCCTTGTTACCGCATAAATCGGCCACCAATAAAGCCACTAAAGGTAAATGAGAAACCACCAAAGCACTGCTCGCTTTAGCCTGCGCGCAATACGCTAGCACAGCATCACCGCAACTCGCCGGCGATGATTCAGGCGTTAGCTCTTGCAACACATGATGCGTTGGTGCGCCAGAAAATGCGGGCGCCACCGTGGCAAAGGTTTGCTCAGCACGTAAGTAAGGACTGGCAAAGGTTAAATCAAATTGTGGCTGCTGAGTGGCTAGCCATGTAGCCATCAATTGACTTTCCTGACAGCCAACATCGGTCAAGGCCCTTGCCTCGTCACTGCTTGCTGTGGCTTGAGCCTGTCCGTGGCGCATAATATACAGCTTCATTGATATCGCTCCTGTTCTTACTATAAATAGTTCAGTTAAATATGTGTTGATTGTGCCAATGACACGTTCAATGTCCATAGGCAAAAAGTCTATACCCGTCATCCTTGAAACCGCCGTTTTATTAAGAAATACGCACTGCTCGCCAGACTTCCTTACATCGCAGATGT
>JABSRV010000034.1 GCA_013214905.1 Psychrobium sp.
GTTTTAATGCCCGTGGCTAGCATATCAATACGGGTTTTAATCGGCATAACCCATGCGTTAGTCACGCCTGGAAGTTTCACTAAACGGTCTAACTCTTCACGCAAGCTTTGTTTAGTGACCCCTTCTCGCCACTCACTTTTAGGTTTGAATTGAATGAATGTTTCAATCATTGTTAATGGCGCAGGATCGGTAGCAGTTTCCGCGCGGCCAATCTTGCCAAAGACTGTTTTCACCTCGGGCAGCGAACGAATTAATTTATCGGTTTGCTGCAATAATTCGCGCGCTTTACCAATAGATATGCCTGGATATGTGGTCGGCATATACATTAGATCGCCTTCATCCAATGGCGGAATAAACTCGCTGCCAATTTTATTGAGTGGCCACATGCCTATTGCAAGAATAACCAACGCCAATAACACAGTGCTTTTAGGGAAATTAAGTACCCACCTTAATGACGGCATATATAACGCGGTTAATAATCGATTCACCGGATTTTTATGCTCCTTAATCACCTTGCCTCGAATGAAATATCCCATTAAAACGGGCACTAAGGTAATCGCCAGCGCTGCTGATGCGGCCATGGCATAGGTTTTGGTAAAGGCCAATGGTGAGAACATGCGCCCTTCTTGCGCTTCCAAAGTAAAGACCGGCACGAAACTCACTGTAATAATCATCAAGCTAAAAAATAGTGCAGGGCCAACCTCAGTCGCTGATTTTATGACGATTTCCCAGCGGTTCTCGTCGGTCAACGGCGTGCGTTCCATGTGTTTATGCATGTTTTCGATCATTACAATGGCGCCATCAATCATCGCACCGATCGCAATCGCAATACCTCCCAACGACATAATGTTGGCGTTAAGCCCCTGCATATGCATGATAATAAACGCGGTCAAAATACCCACTGGTAAACTAATGATAGCCACTAAGGATGAACGCACATGAAACAAGAACACCATGCAAACCAATGCAACAACGATGAATTCTTCTAACAAC
Source organism: Psychrobium sp. (assembly GCA_013214905.1). GTDB lineage: Bacteria > Pseudomonadota > Gammaproteobacteria > Enterobacterales > Psychrobiaceae > Psychrobium. Next base: position 994 of record JABSRV010000034.1, read on the forward strand.
TTTTGCCATAAATTTTCTATCGCATTGGCGATTAATCTACTGCGATCATAGACAGTAACGATTTCGATACCCTCAGGCAGGCCTTTTTTAAGGGTTTCAAGTTTAGCCTTAACGCCATCAATGGTTTGCTGCGCGTTTTCACCAAATCGCATCACCACAATGCCGCCAACCACTTCACCTTCGCCGTTTAGTTCGGCAATGCCGCGGCGCATTTGCGGTCCAACGCCAATGTCAGCCACGTCTTTGAGTAATAGCGGGGTGCCGTTTTTGTTAACCCCTAGCGGAATATTACCAATATCTTGCTCATTGCGCAGATAGCCTGTCGCACGCACCATATATTCCGCTTCGGCCATTTCCACCACCGACGCGCCAATTTCTTGATTACCTCTTTTTATCGCCTGTTGAATCTGGGCTAAGTGAATGCCAAAAGCGCGTAACTTGTCGGGATCAACGCGTATTTGGTACTGTTTCACCATGCCACCAAGGGTGCTGACTTCTGACACGCCAGACACCGTTTGCAGTTCATATTTCAAGAAGAAATCTTGCAAACTGCGTAACTGACTTAAGTCATGCTTGCCCGTGCGATCAACCAGCGCATATAGATAAATCCAGCCAACACCAGTCGCATCAGGTCCTAATTGCGGTTTAGCGCTAGGTGGCAATGTCGGAGCAACCTGACTTAAATACTCCAATACTCGGCTACGTGCCCAGTAAAGATCGGTATCTTCGTCGAAAATCACGTAAACATAACTATCACCAAAAAATGAGTAACCACGCACAGTTACCGCTCCCGGTACACTAAGCATGGCGGTGGTTAACGGATAAGTGACCTGATCTTGCACCACTTGTGGTGCTTGTCCTGGGTAACTTGTTTTAATGATGACTTGCACGTCTGACAAATCAGGCAGTGCATCAACCGGAGTGTTTTTTAAGGAATACAAACCAGCAACAACAATCAACAACGCGGCTAATAACACAAAACCGCGATTGATTACCGACCAGCGAATAATCGAGGGAATCATTATTTATCTCCTGACATGTTCATTTTCATGCTGGCAGATTTAAGTTCTATATCGATAATGTCATATCCGCCATCTTCGTTAGCCACAATTTGCATGCGCATCGCAACACCCGCAACCAATGGCGTCATATCAATGTGTTGCTTAACCATAAAATTCATCGTCATCACCGGCCAATCCCACTGCTCAATAGGTTGATGGGTTACTTTTAACATCTTGTGAGCTACCATCGCTGATTCAATGACACCGTCCACCCAAACTGCTTCACTGACCACTTGTTGACTGACCTCTTCTTGATGTGACATGCGCTTAAAGTCAGAGCTGACACTTGATTCTGAATCCAATAAGAATTGCGCCGAGACGACAACTTCATCGTCTTCTTCTAGTCCAGCAATAATTTCTATCACCTTTGCATTAGAGCGCCCAATGGTGACCATTATCGATTTAAATTTACCTTCGCCTAACGCTAACACTACGCGATTATTATCGCCGGTGCGGATCACCGCTTCACGCGGAATAAACAGACCAGCCTCACTTTCACTAATGATGTTAACTTGGGTAAACATATTTGGCTTTAGCGCTAATTCAGGATTCTCAAAACGCAGTCTCAATTGCACGGTTCGCGTTTTCGCATGCAAAGTTGGGTAAATGTAATCCACTGAGCCAACCCATTCCTTACCCGGCGCATAACCCGAAGTCATGGTGACCTTGTCGCCCACATTAACCAACGACGACTGACGCTCAAAGACCTCGGCATTAACCCAAACTTCGTCAAGTGCACCAATGGACATGATTTGAGTGCCCGGTTTAACAAAAAAACCTTCACGCACCGCTAAGTTATCCACGACCCCAGATTGTGGTGCGTAGATGGTGACATTTTGCATCACTTTGCGCGTCCTAATTAATCTCGCGATGGTCTTTTTAGGGACTAATAACGCACGTAAACGTTGCTTAGCGGCGCGGGTCAGCCGTTTATTGCTGCGCTGTAGTGCCAACAATAACTCTTCTTGTGCGCTAACTAATTCCGGTGAATAAATATCGTATAATGCTTGGCCTTTGGTAACCTGTGCGCCCTTGGTTTTAATATATAATTTGTCTAACCAGCCTTCGACTCGCGGGTGAATATGGATCAGCTTATCTTGATCATATTGCACATAACCCACTGTAGATATTTTACTGTCAAACGCCTGCCATTTTGCCGGGGCTATTCGCACGCCCAAATTATTGATCACATCTGGCGATTTTCTAATGGTGCCAGGACTATCACCAGCGCTATTAGCATCGGAAAAAACAGGAATCAGTGCCATGCCCATCGGAGAATTACCCGGCTTGTCACGGCGATAGTTCGCGTCCATAGGCGCCACCCAATACATAGGTTCATTGGCTGCAGACTCGTTAGACCCTCTCATCGAACTCTGACTATCTACATAATACAATGTGGCGGCGATGCCCATCGCTGAGCCCAAGATTAATAACGTAATGCTTGATAATGTTTTATTCATAATAAATTCTCGTCTTTAAGCAGATAATAATTGAGACGGCTTTTTAATATTTGCTGTTCAATGGTGATTTTAAGCGCGGCGATATTGCTATTTAATTCGCTGATGCGTGCACGCATCACTTCGCTAAATTCACCGTTGTCGATACTGTAAGCATTCAATGCGGCTTGTGCTTGCTCGTGCATCTGAGGCAGCAATTGACCCTGATAAATTTTTTGCCTACGTTTGAGTTGCGTTAATTGGTCTTTAATGATCTTGGCGTTAGCACTCATTTTTCGCAGCAATAAAATTTGATCTGTTTTAAGTGCCGACGTATTAGCGATTGCAGCATTAACATTCTGATCTTGTTTGTTTTTGCTAAACAGTGGCACATCAAAGGTAAGGCCAATCGAGAACAAATCAGCGCGGCTCATATTGCTTGGTGAATCACTGCGATAACCATAACTAGCATTAACCCCCCATTGCGGCTGATAACCTTGCTTAGCAACATTAATACCGATTTCCATCGCTTTAACACGTTGTGAAATGGCCAATATAGCAGGATGACGCATCAGATATTGCGCCGATATATCTGTGTTGTTTTGAGCAGTTTTTGGAAATTCCTGACTTAGCGGCCATTGCAAAACGTCCTTTGGTAGCCATTGCGATAGCCTAGCTAGCAAGGCACTTTGTTGCTGCGCTAATACGCTCAGGCGATCATCTAATTGCGTTAATTCTAACTGCGCGCGGATCACATCGGTTTGACGAGTTCGTTTACTGGTTGAGGCATAGCTTGATTCTGCCACGTCGACAAGTTGTTCGAACAAGCGGCGATCTTTGGTGATCAGCTCGATAATGCGTTGAGTTTGAAATAATCGATACCAAATTTCTTGCACTTGCAAGGACAATTTAGCTTGGCGATTAGCACGCATATATGGATAAGAAAGGCTTTGCTGACGTAGCTGTCGCTGCTTAAGCGCCAAACTATCACCGCGAGCGAATTTTTGCGACACTCCCACTTTCAATTGGGTCATGCCTTCTTGCGAAAAATCAAAACTGTCTAACGGTAAATTGGCTAACGACAAAGACACCATTGGATCTGGTAAGGTGCCAACCACGCGGCTTTTTGCAAGTAGCGCTTGTTGGCGTAGCTCGTTACCAGCTAACCAATCATCATTGGCAATGGCCTCGGCTACCGCGATATCTAACGATAATATTTCTGCTAGTTGTTGCGTATTTTGTTGCACCGCATTCGCTTGTTGAGCAATCGATTGCTGACAAAAGCTGACAGCGATAACGGTAATAAATAATAAAACTAATTTTTTCATGAGACGGTCCCACACAATATGTACCCATAAACAATGAAGATGCAGGTTTTGTAACGCTCTAAAAACCAATCTACTGCGTTGCGCTCAATCCCAATAGCCAGCTATTGGTCAATCGCGCGCCTTGTATTTCGAATTTTATATCATTTACAAATTCCCGCATTTCCAATGCTCATGGGTATTAAACTCAGGAATTAACCGCTAAACAGGCGAGTCTAATTCCAACTAACATTTAAGAAGATGGTCATTTTTTATTGTTATGCTGAACAGCAGTGCCATTCAAACAAACAGTAACAAATGGATCTATCCTGTGTTAGCTCGCTATTGGAGGACGATAAAGAGATTTTATAGCGGTTAGCCTGTGGTTGGCTAAACTTGCAGATACTTTGTCGCTGACTAAACTAAAAGACAATAACAAATTTGAAGGGATGTAACTGATTGAGCATAGTCCCGGGCAGCAATCGCATTGCTCGCTACAAGACATGTTTTGCGACATATTCATCATGTCGCTGGCTGACATATCGCAGTTTTTCATGTCGTGCTTAGACATTAATGCACTTTTCATTTCAGCACTGGCTTGATGATTCATTTGATAAGGCATCATTACAGCCGCCATTGCCTGCGAGGTGCTGGCAATAAGCAAAACTATTAATAATAATCGCTTAAAAAGAATCAAAAAAACAACCGCGTGTTGATAAAGGAGCAGTGATTTTAGCGCAATAAAAAAAAACATTCAATACTCTCCATTTTATCATGGTTAATTCATCGACAATTCAGATCAATCAACTATTATGAAGCCACTACGTTTAGGATGAAGAAAATGAAACAGCTACTAGTACTAATATTACCTTTCCTGTTAATGGCTTGCGGCGGTTCTGAAGTAAGTAAAACACCTGATACAAGTGTTGAAACTGCAGCTTCTAGCGCGCTTAAAAATAGCACACAAGATTTTTCAAGCATTAAGAGTTTCACCCTTATTAGCAGCGGTTTTAGAGAGTTCCAAGGGCAACCTTCGGCATGGGTTATGTTTAGCAAACCCGTCGACAAGCAAATAAACCTCAATAGTTTTCTTAATCTACGTGACAGTCACGGCATCATAGACGGCGGCTGGCAGCTCGATAAAAACGGCAATAACGCCTATTTTGTTAACATAAAACCTGCCCATGAATACACAATCACCGTGCGTAAAAAACTGCCATCATTTGACCAACAACTATTAAGCACCAGCAACAATAAAACATTTACCAGCCCCGATATTGGCGCCGCTGCGGTTTTCTTGCATAAGGGCTCAATTTTAAATCCTAAAGTCAGCGCTGGTTTGCCGATCATTGTGGTTAACCTGCCTTATGTCGATGTTGATTATTACCGTGTCGATAGCGACTATTATTTGCAATTGCTGCGCCGCACACCTAACGCGCAATCATATTCATGGACGGTTGAACGACTGAGCGATCATGCCACTCTCGTGTTCAGCCAAAAATATAAAACATCAGCGATTAAAAACAAAAAAATTAAACAAGTATTGGCCACGGCGCACATCACCGCGTTACAGCAAAGCGGCGTTTACCTAGCGGTAATGCGCGCTCCATCACAATATGAATCTTATCAAGTCTCTTATTTTACGGTGAGCAGCTTAGGCACCGAAGTTAGGCAATATCAAAAAAATTACTTGGTCACCGTTAGCAACCAAAATAGTGGATTGCCAGTGGCGGGGGTTAGCGTTACAACACTCGATGATGACAACAAACAAATTGGCGTTACTAAAACCACCGATGCCAACGGGCAAGTCACCATCAATAAAGCGGATAAACGCCAGCTAATCACCCTTACTAAAGGGGATGATTTTAACGTTTTTCCTTTACAAAATTATCAAACGTTACAACTAGATGATTTTGATTTGGGCCATAGAAAAAACAGTGAGCAAGCACTCTTTATCTTTGGCGCCAGGGACCTCTATCGCCGCGGCGAAGATATTCGTTATTACGCGATTTTACGTGATGACGATGGACACGCGATAACCAATGCGCCATTAAAAGCCAGCTTAGTTGATCCCCAAGGCAATGAAATTGTTAATACATTATTAACCGCCGCGCAAACCTACCAATTTGACCACCGCATGGGTAAAGACGCGTTAACAGGGCGATATACGTTAAACATTACCCTAGGTCAGCAAACGTTTTCGCATCATTTTAGTGTTGAAGATTTTATGCCGCAACGCATCGAAATTAAATTTCCAACGCAAGAGATCACGCTGAAAAAAGCGGGTGATAGCAAGCAAGCACTCACTGGTTTATTTCTATATGGCGCGCCAACCAGTAAACATAGTAGTGACGGTTTGTTGCAGCTAACAACGACAGATAAAGCACTAGCAATGCATCCAGGATATTATTTTGGTCAGCATAACGACATGGGGATTTTGCAAAGTTATGACATTGACGCGATTGAACTTGACCAACAAGGCCTTGGAGCGCTTGCGTTACCCGATCGTTGGAGTAAATACCAACATGCTATCCGTATTAATGGTTACGCCAATTTGTATGAAAAAGGCGGCCGCAAGGTAACCAGTAAATTTAGCCAACTATGGTGGCCAAAAGAGAGTTTAATTGGCATTAAGCCGCACTTTAAAAAACTAACCAGCGAAAGTGAGCAAGCCGTAGAGTTTTCTTTGCTACGCGCCAATCTTAAAGGCGACATACGCAGCGACAAAGTATTGGTAAGTTTAATTCGCCATCATCAAGAGTTTTATTGGCAACACAGTAATCAGGGCGGCTGGCAACGCTTAGAGCGAAACGATGTTTATCCTGTTTGGCAAAAAGAGCTGACGCTTAGCGACGCTAAAGCATTAACCATTTCCGCCCCTGTCTCTTGGGGGAAATATCAATTGAAGATAAGCTCGCTGGTTGATGATGCCAAAGCCAGTTTATTTTTTAATGCCGGAGATGACTGGTATTGGCGCTGGTCAGAGAATAATGGCAACAGTGTTCGCCCCGACCAAATTAAATTAGCACTCAACAAAGCATCTTATCAAGACGGTGATATCGCCACCGTTAAAATAGACTCACCATACGCCGGACAAGCGTGGCTGCGTATTGAGTCAGACAAACTACTGTGGCAAAAACAGGTGGCATTAAAGCAAGGTCAAAATCAACTTGAGATCCCTATTAGCGATTGGCAAAGTCACAATGTGTATTTGTCTGCCTATTTAATTTCACCTAGCGTTGCTGACCAACCGTTGCGCCGCGCATTGGGCCTTAGCCATTTAAAACTTGATCGTCAAACTCGCCATTTAGCCGTTAGCTTATCGGCCCCTAAAAAAATAAAACCCGATCAATCATTAACCATCAACGCACAGGTGGCAGGGGCGACAAAAAATACCCGCGTAGTATTAGCCGCGGTAGATGTTGGCATCTTAAATTTACATAATTTCAAAACACCAGATCCATTCAATCACTTCTTTGAGCAGCGACAATATGAGGTCGTGTTAAGCGACAATTTTGATCGCATTATCAAGCCTAACGATTACGCAAGGGCGCAGTTATTATGGGGCGGCGGTGCGGAAATGGCGCGCGGTGGCGAGCAAGCTTCTGCCGATGTGCAAATTGTCTCTTATTTATCCCAGCCTATGTTAGTTAATGAGCAAGGCATTGCTAGTTTCTCGGTGCCAGTGCCTTATTTCAATGGCCGATTGCGCCTTTTTGCCATTGCTTATGACGAGGACAACTATGGTCATGTAGAGCAACCTCTCACCGTGAGCGATGATCTCATTTCTCAAATTAGCATGCCTCGATTTTTGGCATTGGGTGACAAAGCCAGCCTTAATTTACAACTGAGCAATACCACCGAGCTTACAATGGCGCTTGAGTTAGATATTTCATCAAGCGGCTTATCATTACAAACTAAGCAATCAATAACACTTAAACCTAAGCAGCAAATCAATTTGTCATTGGCAGTGCACGCGACTAAAATCGACGCGAAAACGCCAATAAACTTAAGTATTAAAGGTAAGGTTGTTAGCGATAAAGCCGATAACGATGCACCAGGAATTAACGTGCAGCGCCAATGGAACCTTGCCGTACGCGGCGCCTACCCTGCTCAGCGTTTTAGCCAAAGTATCACCTTAAAAGCACAGCACTCGCATGATTTTACATTGGCAGAATTTAAAGATTCCTGGCAGTCGCAAACTCAATCGAGCATTAGCATTGCAACGCGGCCACAATTTGATCTGGCGGATCAGGTCAATAAATTATTCCAATTCCCATTAGGATGCCTGGAACAAACAAGCAGCCGCTTATATCCTTGGTTGGTTTTACCGCCAAAAACTCAAACGGCTTTGCAACAGCAATTACCCCACATTAACCGCGATGAGCTCATTGATAGTGGCATCAAACGCATTTTGAGCATGCAAGGCTATAATGGCGGGTTAAGTCTATGGCACAGCAGCGGTAACGAGTACGCATGGCTTAGCGTGTATGGCGCGCAAATATTGCTGCAAGCCAAAGAGAATGGCATTTACGTGCCAGAGGTTAAGCTTGAAAAATTACTCAAACGTCTAAGTTATTACCTAAGGCGCGGCAACTTCTCTGGCTATGGCGATGTGCAGGATTATCGCTTTGCCACTCGTGCCTATTCAGCTCTGGTATTAGCACAATTATCCCGTGCGAATCAGGGCCATATGCGTCAATTACAACAACGGATTAGTGATAGTCGCTCGCCTTATCCCGTGGTGCAATTAGCCATGGCCTTTAAATTGATGGGTGACGAACGCCGCGCCAATCAATTGTTCAATAGCGCAAAAACCATGTCGTATCGCACCAGCTATAACGACAATTACGCAAGTAAAATCCGCGATAAAGCAATGATAATAAGCTTATTGCTGGCTAACTCCGTCGAAAAGGACTGGGCACAGACCTTAGCGTTTGAATTATGGCAGGACAAAAAGAGTCGCCATTGGTTTAGCACACAAGAGCGTTTGGCATTAGTCTTGGCGGATAATCAATTGGCGGCGCATTTTGATCAAGACTTTGATTACCAGCTGCAAGTCGCAGGTGCTACATTTAACGGACCAGATCAACACAGCGCTTTTTATCGTGTCGACGGCGAGGTGATAGAGCAATCTAAAATTACCAATACCTCAGCGCAATCGATTTATGTGACGCAAACAAGCCAAGGCATTCCTATTAAAGCACCGCTGCCTATCAGCAACGGCATCACGATAATGCGCGATTACTACACAATGGATGGCACCGCTGTGCAATTGCATAACGTAGACAGTGGTCAGCAATTTATTGTGCGAATTCGCCTGCGCAGCAAAAAAGGATTGTTGCGAAATGTGATGGTGGTTGACCTATTGCCCGCTGGTTTTGAGATTGAAAATAGTCTATTGGCCGACTCGGCAGATTTTGGACAAGTGCTTATTGATAACAAAGCGCTTAACTATCGCCGCAGCGCTAATCAAATAGATTATGAAGGCGCTAGAGACGACCGATTTGTCGCCTCAGTTAGCGCAAGCGCCCATAGCGATACCGAACTATTTTATGTGGTGCAAGCTGTCACTCCGGGTACCTATCAACGTCCGCCAATAATGGCCGAGTCTATGTATCGCGCAGACATTCGAGCGATTGGCGATAGCGCAGCATTGCTCAACATCAAATGAAAAAAATAGGCTTAAAATTACGCCGGCTAATTCAAGTCGCTTTAGTGTCTGCGGCGTTACTGCTGACATTATTGTTACTTGATGCGCTTTATCCGCCTAATTTAAGCAAGTTAAACGACAGTGCCAGTGTGGTGAGTGATGTCAATGGACGCCCCTTACGTGCGTTTGCTAACTCACAAGGCATCTGGCGTTATCCCACGACTAACAAGGAAGTTAGTGCCTACTACCTGCAAGCGCTTTTTAATTATGAAGACAGGTATTTTTATCAGCACCCGGGCGTTAATCCTTTTGCGATGATCCGCGCCGTTGCTCAGGCAATCTATTATGGCCGCGTGGTATCGGGCGGCTCAACCATTACCATGCAAGTAGCGCGTTTATTGCATCCGAATAAACGCACCGTGGCAGGTAAAATTTATCAGATGGGTCGCGCACTGCAATTAGAGTGGCGTTATGACAAAGATACCATCTTAGATATGTATCTTAATATCGCACCGTTCGGTGGCCCCATTGAGGGCATTGCAGCCGCCAGTTATGTTTATTTTGATAAACCAGCCAGTGAACTAACCCCCAACGAAGCGGCATTATTGGCGGTTTTACCACAATCACCTAGCCGTTTTAGACCCGATCGCTATCCACAGCGTGCATTAAAAGCGCGTAATAAATTACTGAGTCGATTGCAAACATTTAAGGTATGGGATGACGAACTAATCGCTACGCTTAAACAAGATCCCATTTACGCCGACTACTTCCCTAACCCGCGCTTGGCGCCGTTGCTGAGTCGCCGTTTACGCAAGACGCATGGCGGCGCACAAGTGAAAACCTTCATTAACGCCAACATCCAAGAGCAATTAGAGTATCTATTAAAGTCCTATGTTCATACGCTGTCAGCACACACTTCTGGCGCTATTATGGTGATGCACGCACAAACGGGCGAAGTGGTTAGCTACCTTGGCTCTGCCGACTTTAACAATAATAAGCGCGGTGGTCATGTCGACATGATAAATGCCATTCGCTCCCCTGGTTCAACCCTTAAACCCTTTGTGTATGGCGCGGCGATTGAACAGGGATTGATCCATGAACAGTCCTTATTGCAAGACGTGCCTGTATTAAAAGGCAGTTATCGACCGACTAATTTTAGCGGCGGCTTTTCGGGCCCAGTATCTGTCAAAGAAGCCTTATTACGCAGCTTAAACCTGCCAGTATTACAGGTGCTAAACCACAGCTCGGTTGATGCATTGGCAGCGCGTCTTAATAATGGGGGCTTAGCGCTACATTGGCCGAAACATGCCAAGGCCAATAAAGCACTGATCTTGGGCGGTGTCGGCATTAGGTTAGAAAAATTAGTGAGTGCCTACTCATCACTTCTAAACCAAGGACAAGCAGTAACGCCGAGGTTTATCAAGGATAGTAAGCACCAACAGCAGTTTTTACTAACCCCTGAAAGTGCTTGGATAGTGCAAAACATCTTACGCCAACAAAAGATCCCGGGACGGATCAGCGAGCAATTGGTCAATCGTGATGACGGATTATCAAATAACAATATCGGCTGGAAAACAGGCACCAGTTATGGCTATAGAGACGCATGGGTTATTGGGTATTCCGGGCCTTATATTATCGGCGTATGGATTGGCCGTCCCGACGCCAAACCTGTCTTTAATCGCGACGGCAGCAGCAATACAGGCAGCAGCAACGCCCTGCCACTATTTTTACAAGTCGCGGCGCACTTTAATCAAAGCTTCATACCGGTACAGCCTAATACGGTCAGTCAGCAAACCACCTGCTGGCCAGGTGGGAAAACGCTCGCACAAACTACGCCAAGCAATTGTATGGTGAGGCAGCAAAGTTGGTTAGTTCAGCAACTGGCGCCGCCAACCTTATCGTCACTGCAAGCAAGCGATCCAAAAATGCTCAGAGTTAATTATTGGCGTGAACCAAACGGTGAGCGCGCCAGCACTTTATGCGCCAGCGAAAAAGCCACCGCTTATATGCAACAATTATGGCCACCAGCACTTAATGCTTGGCTAAAACCGCAATGGCAACGCGACGCTTTATTACCGACATTAAGTGATAGTTGTCGCGATAACCATATTGAAAAAGGCCGATTATTGATTACCTCCATTAAACCAAACAGCCATTTTGTGCGCAGAAAAGGGGATACAACTTTAACCATTCCCTTTGCTGTTAACGACAATAACGCTGACATTCTGTGGTTTCTTAATGGTCAGTTACTTAACCCCAAAGCAGATAATACATCTCATAAAATGAGTCATGATTTTACTCAGGCGGGAAAGTATCAACTGCTGGCATTAGACAAACAAGGACGCATTGATCGGGTTAATTTCTTGGTGCAGTAATCCTCTTTCTAAACAAAAAATCCCGCACAAGGCGGGATTTTATTAGATTAGCTGACTCAGGATTAAGGGATTATTTCTCCCACACACCTGGTTCCATTTTGCCGTCTAATTCAGGGAAATCTTTAGCGATAAACGATGGTTCAACACCCGCTTTTCTTTGCGCTTGGTAATGCTTAATCACCTTAACCGCTAATTTAGACAACATGATTAATGCCACCAAGTTAACTAGTGCCATCAAACCCATCGATGCATCGGCTAAGTCCCATACCAGTCCAATTTTCGCGACTGCGCCAAACATCACCATGGCGACTACCAATAAACGAAACGGTGGTAATACCTTTTTGTTGTCATTAAACAAGAACAACATATTGGTTTCTGCGTAGCTGTAGTTAGCAATAATTGAGGTAAAACAAAATAGTAAAATAGAGATAGCAATAAACAAACCACCCCATTCACCAACATGAGCGTCTAGCGCTGCAATGGTAATCGCGATACCATCTTGATCCGTTGTTACATCACCGGCGAGTAAAATAATCGCCGCGGTAGCGGTACAAATTACTATCGTATCTACAAACACGCCAAACATCTGGATAAAACCTTGTGATGCAGGGTGATTTGGATTTGGTGTGGCACTTGCCGCAACGTTCGCCGCACTACCCATGCCGGCTTCGTTAGAGAATAAACCACGAGCAATACCCGCTTTCATCGCTTGAGCAATAGCAAAGGCTAAACCACCACTTGCCGCTTCTTGCCAGCCAAAGGCGCTTTTAAAGATTAAGCTAAATACTGCCGGTAGTTTCTCAATATTCATTGCAACTACAACAACGGCTAGTAACAAATAAGCCAGCGCCATAAATGGCACGATGATTTCAGATACCTTAGCAACGTTTCGTAAACCGCCCATGATAACCAGACCACTAGCAACAGATAAGATAATGCCAACAATCATTGGATCAAACTGGAAAACCTTAGTCATTGCGCCAGTAATCGTATTGGCCTGCACCGCGTTAAAGACCAAACCGAAGGCAATAATGAGGAAGACGGCGAACAATACGCCCATCCATTTCAAGCCCAAGCCCTTGGTCATGTAATATGAGGGGCCACCGCGAAATTGACCATCTTGATCTTTAATCTTAAAGACCTGTGCCAAGGTAGATTCAACCATCGATGTCGCCATGCCCAAAAATGCAATTAACCACATCCAAAAGATAGCACCGGGACCACCAGTGGGGATTGCGACTGCAACACCCGCCATGTTGCCCGCACCAACTCGTGCCGCCATGCTGGTACAAAACACTTGAAATGACGACAAACCATCGTCACTGCTTTGACGACTAATGCGCATTAACTGCGTGGCGTGACCAAAGTTAGTAATTTGAATAAAGCCTAAACGCAGAGTAAAAAAGATACCGGCACCTACTAGTCCGTATATCAACACGTGGCTCCATAACATGGAGTTTATAAAACTAATCAAACTTTCAAAGCTTTCTAACATAAATAGTTACCGTTGCCGTCATTGCTATAATTTGCGGCGAAATTTAACATAATTGCCCCAATTTCGATATATGTTTTTATTAAAACAGACAGCAGGAAGTAAGGCTAAGATTAACGTTGAACGCCAGATAAGGTGTGGTGATGGGAATATTATGAATTTGATAGCACCGCAAAACTAGGTGCTATCATCATTATTTAGGAGACTAAAACATCCAGCTTTGCGGGTTTTCAATTTCGGTTTCAGCTTCTAGCGCCTTTAAGCCTTTCACGGATCGTATAATTAACCAGATCACCGCAAACAACAAAATGAACCAACCAATAATCACTATTGATAATATAAAGCCGACCAGAATATACAGCATGCCAATCCAAAATGTTCTTATTTGAAATTGATAATGGCTTTTTAACCATGCCGGGGCGTCACTTTTATTTATATAGGCTAACACCACACCAACAATGCCAGTGATGCCTAAAACAATACTAATCAGCTGAAGAATATATATAATTTGTGCGGTGGACGCTGTCGACTTTTCATTTATTTCAATTTCACTCATCAAATTTTTCCTTGTTTATAATAACTTTAACTGTAAATAAGTCAGCATGTGGCTGACGAGATTCATACTAGCTCAATAATAATAATATGCCTAATTCAGGTCAAAAATTACCGCACGCAGGTTGCCTACTCCAACGCTGTTACCATCAGCTCAGTGATTTTGTCGATTTGTGTACACTGTTCCATTCACTCCCGTTGATGACTTCTATCATAATCACTCCTTACAACATATTTTTTGAATAAGACAAATTTCGTTTAATTGGTGGCTTGTTATTAATTTTCTCTTTAAAACCTGCCCCCGTTGCTTGATGTGTAATTTACGTGTTTGTGACGAATAAAAAAATCGGAATGATTTGATTTAAAGATTCAAATAATTTTAATGGTAAATAATTAGGCTTGGACACTGTCTTTTATCAACAAGTTGGTCAATAATTAGTGGCGTTGTATCGTATCCACATTTTTTTTGCTATTTAATCAAGGAATTAGAAAATGTCAGAACAAAGTCAGTTTAATCTATTTAAACAACGTCGTTTTCTCCCTTACTTTGTCACCCAAGCACTGGGTGCGTTTAACGACAATTTATTCAAAAATACATTGCTACTATTTGTGGCTGTATTTGCCCTTAAAGATCAACAGCAATCTGCGTTGTTAACCAATATAGCGGCAGGGTTATTCATTTTACCCTTCTTCTTATTTTCACCGATTGGTGGCCAGTTGGCGGACAAATTTGAAAAATCCAGACTCATCAGATTCATTAAACTCGCTGAAATTGCCATTATGTGCCTCGGCGCGGTATCGCTCTATCTACAAAATATCGAGTTGATGTTGGTCGTGTTATTTTTAATGGGCAGTCAGTCTGCATTCTTTGGCCCGGTTAAATTCTCTCTGTTGCCACAACATTTACGCCATGACGAACTCATTGGCGGCAATGGCTTAATCGAAATGGGCACCTTTATAGCCATTTTAGGCGGTACCATATTGGCCGCCCCTTTGTTTAAAATGGAGCAGGCAATGTTAATTGTCGGTATGTTGGTTATATTTTTCGCGCTGCTGGGCTATATAGCTAGCCGCTCCATCCCCAATGCCAGCCCCAATAACCCAACGCTTAAAATCGATTTCAATCCCTTTAGCAGCATTAAAAAAACCGTGGCTATAGCGCGTCAAGATCGTGCATTATTTTTGTCTATTTTAGCCATTAGCTGGTTTTGGTTTTTAGGCGCAGGTTACTTAACCCAATTCCCCGCCTTTGCCTTGCAATATTTGGGCGGTAATACGCAGCTAGTAACCTTATTGCTTAGCGTATTTTCAATCGGCGTCGGACTTGGCTCCATCTTATGCGAACGCTTGTCTGGGCATACCATTGAGCTTGGTATTATTCCTCTGGGCTCAATCGGTATTAGCATTTTTGGTATCGATTTATATTTTGCCGCGCAATCGCTCTTTGTCATCGACAACATAACCGCGATGGAGTTTTTGTCTCACCTTACCAATTACCGATTACTAGGTGACTTGCTGTTACTTGCCGTATTCAGTGGTATTTACGTGGTGCCGTTAAACGCCTTAATCCAAACACGAGGTGATGACCATTGCCGCGCCCAAATCATTGCCGCCAATAATGTATTTAACGCACTATTTATGGTATCTAGTGCTTTAATGGCCATTGTATTATTAAGCGTATTGGATCTCGCCATTAGCGAGTATTTTTTAATACTTGGTCTCATTAATATTGTGGTGGCGATATATATTTATTGGCAGGTCACCGAGTTTTCCCTGCGATTTATCATTTGGATTATTAGCCATACCATGTATCGCGTGCGCCACAAAGGATTGAGCAATATCCCGACAGACGGTGCTGGTGTATTAATTTGTAACCATGTGAGTTTTGTAGACGCACTGCTGATTGCTGGCACGTGTCGCCGCCCTGTTCGTTTTGTGATGGACAAGAAAATTGCCAACATGCCATTACTTCGTATTGTATTTAAGTGGGCAAAAACAATCCCTATTTGCTCACCAAAACAAGATGTTGCCACTTACGATAAAGCCTTTGAGCAAATAGAAAAAGAGTTAAACGCTGGTGAATTGGTGTGCATATTCCCCGAAGGAAAACTTACCCGCGATGGTGAACTTAATGAATTTAAGAACGGTATTGAGAAAATACTCGCAAACAATGCGGTGCCGGTTATTCCGATGGCACTAACTGGATTATGGGGTTCATTCTTTAGCCATAAAGGTGGACACGCCCTGACGACTAAACCGCGCCGATTTTGGTCACGAGTAACCCTGAGCATTGGGAAAAAAATTGCGCCACAAGACGCAACAGCAGCGCATTTGCAAAACGTAGTGGCCGGGTTAATTGATAATAAATAAATGGATAAAAGGACTAGCTCTGTATTAATAGAGCATTAATACAGAGCTAACCAATACTTTTAGAATTCGTTGCGCTGTGCATAACCACCAACAAATAGGTTGGCAATTGAATATGGACAGCAGGTAGAACTTGCTGGTGAACTCCTCAACAACCGAACCCACGATCCTGATTACAGGGTGCGTAAAGAAGAAAGATTAAAGATGTAAATATGGGACAGCCATAAAAATCTAGCTAATAAATAACGAGTTAATAAATTGGTTAGATTTTGAGCCCACTCTTTTGATCAAATAAAAGATATCAAAAACTAAAGCCCGGCATCATCGCGGGGGCTTTAGTTTTTTAGTGGCTAATTGCCTTAGTAGCTTAATTTCATGAGGAGCCCCTGTGATCAATGTTTGCGCTGAACGCGATACGTCTAGTGCAAATGTTTTTTGCTCATCGATGTTATTAAATGAGACGATCAAAGCTTCGCCCTATTTGAGATATCCTTTTTCCTTATCGGTCTGACTTTATTTCTTATTAGCGCCGCATTCATCACCAAGTTAGCGCAGCGTATTGGTAGGCCCTTTGAGGCGTTAGCAAGTCAATTGGAACAGGATGATGGTACCCAATTCGACCCGATAGAAATAAGGGACGATTTGTCTCAATAATTAGTCAAAATCGTTACCGCCATTAACCTTTATCGTCAGCGAATAAACCAAGCCAGGCAGCGAGAACAAGCTTTTACTCGCTATTTCGCACGCCAATGACGGTCATCAGAGGCTGTTTAAGCACTTGCCGTCATATCGACGAGCTAACAATAATTAAGCAGAAATCGCGCATTGATACCGTGCATAAAGATATGGAACAACTCACTTCTACCTTTTTATTGCTGGCACGGGAACAATCGTCAAACGTGCCGACAATTGAGGTTAATAATGCGTTTGTTGCAAAATATTTAGTGAATTTCCACAACAAAATTTACGTAAGCAATGTCACGTTTAACATTGAAAAATTTGAACCATCTCTCTTCATGTTGAGCCAGTGTTATTAGAGCTGTCATTCAAAATATCTCTCTCAGCGCCATCAACTGTGCAGTCGATGATGAAGTAAGCATCAGTATTTCGTCACATCAAATAACCATCATTGATAATGGTGTCGGCCTTGACTCGAAACCAAGAGGTGACGAAAACTTTGGTATCGGCTTGAATTGAGTGTGAGATATTTTTCAGAAATATAATTGGCAATTTTCACTAACTAATAACAAAAAAATGGGTTGTACCGTCACTATTTTTTCAATAAAAAAAAACAGAATATAGATTTTACGATTATTATTTAGTAATATTAAACATAACCTTAAGCGTCTTACGACGCTATAGGGTGTATATTTTAACAGGTGATGTAACCAGCACTGTTATCGTTAACTCCCCTCGAAGTGAAATAGATATGTGTTTAACATTCGATTAACAGTTACAATACATAGAAATTGGTCACATAGTAGCTTATGAACTTACAAGAAATCTCTATCAGCGAATTAACCTTAGGCATGTATTTGGTTGCGTTGACGGATCAACGAAAAAAAATGTCGGTAAAAAATCCTGGCTTATTAAAGAATCAGGTGGTTCTAGAAAAACTGCGTAGTAAAAACATTATTCAGGTGACCATTGATATTGATAAATCTGACATCGATGATCTCGTTGAAACAGCTCAAACTAAGGTGCCTTTAAGCCAAGAAATGATTCGTGCGACTAGTATATTCACGGAATCAAAGGCCGTGGTAAACAAGCTATTGACATCTCTTGCACAAGGCAGTGATATTGATATTGAGCCAGTCAACAAAATTGCCGACCAGCTAGTCGAGTCCCTAATATCTAATTGTGATGCGTTGCAATCATTAAGTGCGCTGCGAACCAAAGACGCTTATTTACTTGAGCATTCAATTAATGTTGCTGTTTTGATGGTGTCGTTTGGTCGTCATCTTGGTTTTAGTAAGGCGATGCTTAAAAAGTTGATGATTGGTGGCCTCATTCACGACATTGGCAAAACGCAGGTTGATATCGACATATTAAATAAACCTGCGCGACTCACCGCTAGTGAATTTGAACACATGAAACTGCATCAAGTTCTTTCAAATCCGCTACTTGATACTATCCCTAATTTGTCACCTATTTCACGTGATGTCAGCACAATGCATCATGAAAAACTAAGTGGCAGTGGCTATCCTCTTGGATTAAAGGGCGATCAAATATCATTGGTTGGACGCATGAGCGCCATCGTCGACATTTATGATGCCCTCACCGCCGTCAGAGTTTATAAAGCGGGAATGAGCCCTGCTCAGGCGTTTAAAATAATGAATACAATGGCTCCCGAGGAACTCGACGGCGACTTATTCAGAAAATTCATGGTGAAAATGGGCTTTTTCCCCGTTGGCTCTTTGGTTTTATTGAGTGATGGCATGGCAGGTTTAGTGTGGGAATCCAATAGCGACGATAATAAATCACCAGTGGTTAAAACCTTTTACTCACTAAAATATAAAAGTCATCGTGACGTTAAATATGTCGATTTAGCCAGATCTAAATTAACGATTGTTAAAGGACTCTCTGCGGTGGACTTCCCCGCCGATATTGGTGAGTATCGCCTGCATTAAAAAAGCTCAAGGATTTAGAATGAAGTGTTCAGTTTATATCGCAACTAGTGCCGATGGCTATATAGCCACCCACAATGGCGGCATTGATTGGCTGCATACCGCAGGTAAGCCAGAGGCTGACATGAGCAAGAATCCAGACATGGGGTTTAATGACTTTATCTCGTCGGTTGATTGCATGATCATGGGGCGAAAATGCATGGAGGTGATTTCAGCCATGAATTTAACACCACAGCAATGGCCTTAAACACGCATACGTGGATGGTGGCGTGACCATTACTTCTTTTATCAATCTCAAACTGATTAATGAAATGACCATTACCAAGGCGCCAATATTGTTAGGGTCTGGCATTGCGTTATTTGGTCAATTGAACCAGGTGATAAAACTTGAAGAGGCTAAAGCAACGGCCTTTGCTAATGAGTTTATTCAAGTTAAATATCAAGTGAATTATTCTTAACAATGTGAAAGTTAGTGCCAACTTAAATCATCTTCGCTGGCGTTTGGATGGTGTTTTTTGTAGATGTTTTTTATTTCACTACTCTTAAGCATCAAATTTAACTCATGATTAAACAGCTACTTAACTTTCAGATCTTTAATCCTCGCACAATAATAAACACGTCGCTAAAATAAATTATGCAAGGTAATGGCTGGTAAAGAGGGTTGTTTTACGATCATTTCTTGCCACACGGTGTTAAAAATAAACCGGTCGAGAATAACCACATCGGCGCGCCGTTTAGCCAGTAATATCGGAATTCGTTCGCTACGAGATATTTCACCATAACCATAACCAACAACGGAAAATAACGCCGAATACTCTGACCCTAATACTTTGTTAGCCCCTTGCCATGCATACACCCGATAAGGCTTTAGAGCTTTAATTTTATTTAATATGATATGGCGCTCGGACAATGAAGCAGCAATATTAGAATAATAGATATATGGATCTGAGCAATCGCTATGATGCTGAGCCACTAACGAGACTAATGAGATATCCATTTCCACTGACTCCGTAGCACGCCTCTCACGGCTCAAACTGAAAGGATAATATAAATGTGGCAGTTTAAGACGGTTTAGAATGTTGAAATAATCTCTTGTTCAATGCCTACTTCTTCACCAGCGACATAGGATTTCACCTGATAGTTAATGCCAACCTTGAGTGTCTTGGCATTAATCTCATTGCTTATACACAGACTGAATATAAACAGCATTACACGATATTTTATATACATCGTCCCCCCTTAAATGCGTTTTTAATCCCTCCAGCACTAACCTTATAGCAATACGGTCAATAATTGAACCACCGTTATTATTTCAAGGGAATTAACTAGAATACGATATGGATACTTCATTAGATTAAGGAAATAAGTGATAAGTTGGTTTAAAAAATTATGCACGCATTGCAATGTCAGCAAAAAACATCAAAAACTTGAAGAACAGGCGACCTGCTAGCCTTGTGAAAAAAAACCAATGTCGCAACAACTATTTTGACAAACACCGCTTATGTTGTCCTGTCGAATGCAGTGAAATGGTTAAAGAGGATTACCTTGGCACTATTGTCGATTTATGCCCACAATGCGGCGGAATTTTGTTAGATAGTGATGAGTTATCTCGCATTCAAAGGTTAGCTTGAACTTCAGGCTAACCTTTTTCTTTTAAACTCTTCTTTTAAACTCTTCGTTTAATAGTCGTATCGAATAGACAATCTAACGCTGCGAGGCTCTACTGGATGAAAATGTAAATCTTCAACACCGGCGTCGCTTTCGCCGGGCAATCGTGAGCTATAACGATAATCAATGTCGTGCGACTTGCTGTTTAGTACGTTAAGTACCTTTAAGGTGACGCTAAAATCGTTAAATCGATAACCGACTAAGCCGTTATGGATCAAAGTATTGCCCGCGCTAAACTCATTATTACTATCAAGCGTTCTTGCACCTAAATAGCGGCTACGTAGTGAGGCAAACCATTGCAGTTTACTGTAGTTAATGCCCAAACTGCCGACAAATGGCACAGAGCCTTCAATGTAACGTCCTTCATCATCTTTCGCGTTTGAAAAACGGGTGTGAGTCCATGCTAACTCTAGATCTAGACTCCATTGCTCACTCAGCCAATAATAACCAGAAAACTCAATGCCGCTGCGTCTTGAAGGTCGATTACTGTCAACATTACCCGCATCACCAACAAAGAGTAACTCAGAATCTAAGGCAAGTGTCCACAGTGATGCCGACAAATTGTAATGGTGGCTGTCGAACCATTTCGCGCCTATTTCGGCCCCTGTTGAGCGAACCAAGAAGTCAACCGCGTCTATTAACTGTCCACTTAATGGATCTTCACTAATGGTGGTGCCGCGCGCGTCATTGGAATGAAAGCCATTACCCGCATTGGCAAACAACTCGACATTTTCGCTATAACGATATGAGCTGCCAAATTTAAACGAAACAATGGCATCGCTTGCTTTACCGCTGTTGTTTGTATTATCGCCATCAACTTGACCATCAACTAAAGAATCAATCTCATATAATCTGGCACACATCGACGGAAAGTGAGAAAGAAAAAGATAGATTCGATTTCGGGCAATCTTCTGCAATGTGGCTCATTTCCTGGTGTATATTGCCACTGGAAACGCTCAACTCTCGCTGTGTGCTTTGATTTGGGAAGAGGCAGCGCATTCTTGCGCAAAGAGCTCGGTTACTGGTGATTGGCAGACCCG
>JABSRV010000340.1 GCA_013214905.1 Psychrobium sp.
AAATGGCGTTAGCTAATATCAAGGTGTCTATTTTACGTGCCAAAATTTATGAGAGCGCTGTTTACGCACCCGGTGAAATAAAGTCAAATGGCTATACCAGTTACATAGTCTCACCACGTACCGAGTCCGTCATCATTAGCCGCCATGCTACCTTAGGTGAACATGTCGAGCAAGGACAAGCCCTAGTTACCTTGTTTAGTGAATCGATGGCCGATGCTCAAGCGAACTACCGCGTCGCTTACAGCGAATGGCAACGTGCAAAAAAATTGGGTAAAAGCACGGTTAGTGAAAGCCGCTTGTTAAAGAGTGAAACAGATTACAATGCGGCAAAGGCGCGTTTAACTGCGTTTGGCCTAACCAAGCAAGCCATTAATAAAATCAGTGCCAACAAACTTTCAAACCTAGGTCAATATACCTTGGTGGCTCAGCGCAGCGGCGCTGTATTAAATGATGATTTTTTACAAGGCCAAAGAGTCTCCCCAGGGGATAAAATCATGGTATTAGCAAATGAAGATACCCTGTGGGTTGAGGCGCGTGTATCACCAAACAAAAAACTAAATCTACCAGTGGGTACACCAGCAACACTTAGTTTTTCAGGGCAGCAATATGATGCCAAGGTGATTCAAGAAGCGCACACCATTGATCCGATCACCCGCACTAGAATCATCAGATTGTTAGTAGAAAATAAAGACGATAGCCTGCATTCAGGCATGTTTGTCGACGTTAACTTTCGATTTCACACCCAAACTCCAGTAATGGCCGTGCCTGAGACCGCATTAATGCGTGGCGCTGATGGCGACTGGACCGTATTTGTCGAAGATCATCCAGGCGAGTTTACCGCCGTAGAAGTCGAACTTGGCCAGTCACTCGGTGACTATCGCCAAATAATTGGTATTGAACCTAATACTCGCGTTGTCATCGAAGGCGCATTTTTCGTCGCGTCAGAAATCGCAAAAGGCGGATTTGATCCGCACAACCACTAGAGGAGTATTGAATGATGTTTAACAAATTAATTGATTGGTCGATCAATAATCGACTCATTGTGATAATCGCCTTGATTGCGACAATTGGCGCATCGTTAATGGTGATCCCAAAATTAAACTTAGACGCTTTCCCTGATGTAACCAACGTACAAGTTGCGGTTAATACCGAAGCGCCAGGCTTAGCAGCAGAAGAAGTCGAACAACTCATCACCTACCCAATTGAGGCGGTGATGTACGCCTTGCCAGATGTTGAACAAGTGCGTTCAATATCTAAAACCGGTTTGTCTGGTGTCACCGTGGTATTTAAGGAAGGCACCGATATTTATTTTGCTCGCCAATTAGTCTTTGAACGACTACAAGCGGCTAAAGAGTTGATCCCTAAAGGTGTTGGAGTGCCTAGCATGGGACCAAACACCTCGGGTTTGGGCCAAGTCTATCAGTATCTTCTTATCAGTGACAAAGACTCCGGTTATGACTCCATGGCCTTGCGATCGCTTAACGATTGGATAGTTAAGTTATTAATTATGCCGGTTGATGGCGTGACCGATGTCTTGTCATTTGGCGGTAACGTTCGTCAATATCAAGTCAATATAGAGCCAAGTAAGTTACTCGCTTATCAGCTAACTCAAAAAGATGTGATCATTGCGCTAGGTAACAATAATGCCAATGTCGGTGGCTGGTATATGAACCGAGGCCAAGAGCAACTGGTTATCCGTGGTACAGGCTGGTTTGCTAGTGGTGAAGCAGGTTTGGAACAGATTAGACAAGTGCCGGTAAAGACTGTTTCTGGCACGGTGATCACTGTTGCAGATGTCGCAAAAGTTGGTTTGGGCAGCGAGATCCGCCAAGGCGCGGTCACCATGACACGCCGCGATGCAAACGGTAACATTGAAAGCTTGGGTGAAGTAGTATCAGGCATCGTGTTGAAACGCATGGGCTCAAATACCAAGGCGACCATTGACGGCATTAATAAACGTATCCCGATGATTAATCAGGCGCTGCCTGAAGGTGTGCGCTTTGAAGCTTTCTACGATCAAAGCGATTTAATCACTAAAGCCGTTGATACCGTGGTTGAGGCATTGTCGCTAGCCTTTATCTTTATTGCCGTGGTATTGGCACTATTTTTAATGAATTTACGCGCGACGTTTTTAGTACTCATCTCTATTCCAATCTCGATTGCAATTGCCTTGATGGTCATGTCATGGATTGGTCTGTCAGCTAATCTAATGTCATTAGGCGGTATTGCCGTCGCCATAGGCATGCTAGTCGATGGTTCGGTGGTGATGGTTGAAAATATGTTCAAGCATTTAAACCGTGTGCAAGTGGCTAAGGATCAGCAGCAAACAGATCTCATCCCATCATTATTAAAGCAAGCAGGTAAAGAAGTCGCCCGTCCGGTATTTTTTGCAGCGATGATCATTGTGGTGGTATTTATGCCGCTATTTAGCTTTGAAGGCGTTGAAGCCAAGCTGTTTCAACCAATGGCGATCAGTATTATTTTAGCGGTGGTATCGGCTATTTTAGTCGCGTTATTGGTGGTGCCGGCACTGGCCACTTTCATGTTCAAAAACGGCGTGACACAGCGTGAAAGTTTTGTCTTAAAACCATTAGATAAATGGTATCGCATTGCGCTAACGGCGGCGATGAAACGCACTAAATTAGTGATTGGCGCGGCAGTACTTTTGTTACTTGCTGCGATATCTTTGGTGCCGCAAATTGGCACCGAATTTGTGCCAGAACTTGAAGAAGGCACCATTAATCTGCGAGCAACCCTTGCGCCATCATCTAGTTTAGAAACAGCCTTAACGGTATCCCCTATCCTTGAAAAAATGCTGATGGAGTTCCCCGAAGTTGAATATACACTAAGCCGCATCGGCCGCGCAGAAATAGGTGGTGATCCAGAACCGGTCAATAATATTGAAATTTATATCGGTCTCAAGCCTGTATCGCAATGGACAAGCGCCAAAAATCGCATTGAATTACAGGGATTAATGGAGGAAAAGCTAGAACTGTTCCCTGGTTTGCTGCTTATTTTCTCCCAGCCAAGAGCCACACGTGTCGACGAATTACTCTCGGGGGTTAAAGCGCAGTTGGCGATCAAGTTATTTGGTCCTGATTTAGCCGTATTGGCAAAACAAGGCCAAGCAATTGAAGCGGGCATTAAAGGCATCGATGGCGCGCGCGATGTAGCCCTAGAACAGATTTCTGGTGAAGCGCAGCTGGTTATTAAACC
>JABSRV010000341.1 GCA_013214905.1 Psychrobium sp.
CAGCTCCTTGAGAATAGCTCGGTCTATGATCGAGACGGGTTAGGATTGGGACTCGCCATTGCCGATCGCGTCTGTAAGGTTCTTGGACACACCTTGCTACTGACTTCTGAACCGGATCGTGGTTCGGTATTTAGTGTTGTGGTACCTGTGGTCAAAAATTATCAGCCACAGCGCATGAAACCCATGGTTAATATAGGCAGTAACCAGCTTATAGGGGTCACTGTATTGTGTATCGACAACGAAGAAAAGATTTTGGTTGGTCTTGAACTGTTATTAAAACGTTGGCAGTGCCATGTTATTTTAGCAAAAAACTTATCTCATGCTATCGAGCTAATCGATGAACTCGACGAGCTGCCTGATATTATGTTGGCAGATTATCATCTAGATAATGATAAAACGGGATTGGACGCGATGGACGCGCTGCGTGAGCGTTATGACGTGCAAATACCTGGCGTATTAATTACCGCTGATACGCGCAAAGATCTAATCGTAGAAGTGGAAAATAAGAATTATAAATATATGGCTAAAATGGTTCGTCCAGCGGCGCTTAGAGCGGTTATTTCAGGGCTAGTATAATTACTAGCCTGAGTTCAGTGCCTTAAACGAATGAATTCCACTGCTCTTTTATCGCTGGAATCAACGCTAAATGACCGTTGAGGGCGACTTCTTCCTCAACACTAATGTCATCTTGCTTGGTATCGCGGATACGGTGATATTTCAGTGGCTGTAAATCGTTACTTAATAGCACAGAGACTTTTGGCTCAGCGATTTTTTTACCGCACTTGATCACGACACCCAACTCTTTAGTGGATAAACGCACTAATGCGCCGATAGGGTAAATGCCGATAACGTTAATTAATATGTCAATGAGTCCAGTTTCTAATCCTACACCGCGCTCTTTATAAAGAATCACTAGCGCTCTTTTTCCTGAGTTACCGACTCGACTGCCCGTTGGGCGCACTAGCGCAGTATAGGTATCGGCCACTGACATAATGCGCACGGACAGTGGTATCAACTCGCCGCTAAGTTTGTGTGGATAGCCAGACCCGTCAATACGTTCATGATGATGTAATGCGATATCTAACCAGTCTTTGTCATCGACGCCTAGTTCAATTAATCGTTTGTAACTTTCAGAAGGGTGTCTTGCTAACTCTTGCCATTGCTCGTCCGTAAGATCTGTTGTTTGCTCATGTAAGGCGGTCTGCTCTTTCGCCATGCCTAAATCGTGAGTCAGGGCTCCTGCGATAATCGATAAGCGTTGTGAGCGTGTTAATTCGCTTTGTTTGGCAATGATTTCACTAATAATACCGCAGTGCAGGGCATGAATTAGCCCGTAGTCATTAGTACTATCAATGTGAAAGGCTGCAAGAATACCATTTGGATGATATTCACATACCCATTGAATTTCATTAGCGAGCTTAATAATTTGGTAGCTAAAATTGACCACTAGTGGTGATTTTGACAACTTAAAAATGTGGTAAAGTTCGCCTAACCAACGCTCTTTTACTTTAAATACGGTTTCGTTTGGTTCGGGTAAAGCATATTTTACTGCGTACTCTGGAACAGGATCTTCTTCGACCGTGTCAGGCACTACTTCAGGTACTAAGTGAATGTAGCCTTGGGCAACCAGCACTTTTTTCTGTCTGTCAGTCATCACCGTACGGCCGCTTTTGAATAGTAAGTCACCACTTTTTAGAAAAATGGATTGGCTTATTGGGCTGCCCACTTCGATCATGTGATGTTCAACAGGCTGGAAATTTCCCATATTTATATTCTCCTACGCTTGCGCTGACGCGACAAACGGTGTGTTCAAGCGATGAGACGTTATAAAGAGGGAAATGTTAAATATTTCTTGTCTCTGACATCGCTGTAACACGGCTAATGGTAAACCTAAAATCAAACGATGACCCGTTGTATTATATGATTTATGTTATTTCCGTTTATTCGATAGACTAGTAATAAAGTATGTCTATTGTGAAAGTTTAATTATATCGTACCATCAAAATTAAACAGTGTGACAGTAAATGTTTAAAAAATGTTGTCTAATTTGTTATAAAAATCATGCTGTCGGAACATTCTATATGCACAGTCAAAGAGTTAGGATAAATAAGCGCTAAGTATGAAGAGAGAGGAAATGTAACGATGGGGGCGAAGTTAAAGCCCTCATCTATGTGCAATATCTATGACAATGTTTGGTGCACTTCTAATGCCGTTAATGCAATAACGGCCTGTGTTCTGTTGCGAACATTTAATTTACGAAAAATAGCCGTTGCGTGTGCTTTAATTGTCGCTTCAGAGACGTTTAAATCATAAGCTATTTGCTTGTTTAACAGTCCCTGGCCAAACATTTTTAGTACTTTATATTGCTGGGGCGTGAGATCAGCCAACAAGCTAGCAAAATCCCCTTCACTAGATACGCGTTCACTAGAGAGATCAATGCCCGGTGGGATCCATGTTTCCCCCTGTAATATTTGCTCTAATGCTAGTGCTAGTGCTTCCATTGTGGTGGATTTGGGAATAAAACCAGCGCTACCGTAGTGCATTGCTTTAGCAATGGTCGTATTGTCTTCATGAGCAGAAATCACCACGACCGGAATGGCGGGATAGTGGCTGCGCAGGTGAATTAATGTTGAATAGCCATGTGAACCGGGCATTTGCAGATCTAGGATAATCAGATCTAACTGGCTATCATCGTCTAGGATTTTCTGTAGTGACGCGGCTGAATCAGCCTCAAACCACTGTGCGTCGTGATAATTGGACCCTAGTGCTTGAAGCAATGCGCTACGAAACAATGGATGGTCGTCGGCAATTAATATTTTTAAATGTTGAGACATTATAGCGCTACCTTATTCTTATTTTTCTTCGTCAGTTTGAGTTTACAACGTATGTGACCCAAATTTCAATTGCGCAATGCTATACCTTAGTCTTAGTCAAAGACTAAGCGTTGAGCGAGAGAGCTCATTTCTACCTTTTAATGGCTACAAATATTCGCAATTATTGTGGAGATCCTTATAATCGCCGTTATAAAGCAATGCAACGAAATAAGTGCAAGATAAATAGGTAGCAATTAGATGTTAGACATACCCGTAAAACGCGAACTCGATTATCCATTCCCGGCTAAACCAGTGCCTCTATCACGCGATCAAAGCGCTGTGCACC
>JABSRV010000342.1 GCA_013214905.1 Psychrobium sp.
CGTTGAGTATCACTCAACATTTGATTCAAGAAAACTCAAGGAGTTCAGTTTAAATGGCTAAAATCATTGCGTTCGATCAAGAAGCTCGCGAAGCCATTCGTCGTGGTGTCGGTAAACTTGCCCGTGCGGTTAATGTTACTCTCGGACCTCGTGGACGAAATGTTATTCTTCAAAAAAGCTTTGGTTCTCCAACAGTCACTAAAGATGGTGTCTCTGTTGCTAAAGAAATCGAACTTGACGACCCATACGAAAACATGGGTGCTCAAATGGTTCGCGAAGTTGCCAGCAAAACATCTGATATTGCCGGAGATGGTAGCGCTGGTTATGGCTCTGTGGGCGCCAGTAATACAGTTGCCGGTTCTCTAACGGTTGTTAGTTCACAAGGTACAAACGCTAGCTTGGGCACAACAGGTAGTTCAGCTAAAGAGCTTGCTGATGCAATTAATGCGAGTAGTTCATCTGCTGGTGCTGATGCAAGAACATCGGTAGAACTAGATTTAACTGCTTTTGGTGCAGGCGGCTCTTTAACTTTTGGTTTGACCGGCTCAAACGGTTCACCAATCAATGTATCAGCGGCAGTTTCAGCAACTGATGTTGAACCATTAGCGAATGAAATTAATAAAATTGCCGGTAAAACGGGCATAACAGCCGAAGTTGTTGGCGGTAAAATTGTATTAACCAGTGAACGAGGCGATGACATTGATTTCTCGGGCTTCACCAGCGCTAATACCATGACGATTAAGAATATGGATTACGAAGGTAAGGCTCTATCCGATACATATGCCCTAACGGCTGCGACACCTACGGCTACGGCAACTGGTGTGGTTCGGTTATCATCGTCGATCAACTACACCGTAGTGGGTAGTAACGCATCGGTTGCTTCTACGACGGTTGCATCGGCATCGCTAAAGTCAGTTGACGAAATGGATGTTAGTACCGCATTAGGCGCTCAGCTTTCCATTGAGGTTATTGACTCGGCGTTATCGTTTATTGATAGCAACAGAGCGATGATGGGTGCGATTCAAAACCGTCTTGAATCAACTATTTCGAATCTATCAAACGTTGTTGAAAATAACTCTGCAGCACGTAGTCGTATACGTGATACAGATTTTGCGGTTGAAACCGCTAACATGACCAAGAATCAGATATTGCAACAGGCAGGTACCTCAATATTGGCACAGGCAAATCAGATCCCTCAAGCCGCGGTGCAATTGTTGGGCGGTTAATCAGCCTGTAGTTCACAAACTGCTTAGCGCAAACGAAAGCTCAACCGGTATTCCGGTTGAGCTTTTGTGGTTTTAGAGTGAATGATAGAAATTAAAGTAAATTATTTAATTTAAATAATCCCTTTGAAAACAGTAATTTAATTGTTTTTAGTGTTTTTTTTAGAAAAAAAGTGAAAATAATAATAAAGTTTTTCTCCACCACGCCGTTAAGTTTACTATCGGGGCAACAACCCCACCTAATTAAAATATAACGACTCGGTAATCAGGAGATTCATCATGGCTTTAACAGTATCCACAAACGTAAGTTCTTTAAACGGTCAACGTAACTTGTCAAAATCAACTAATGCATTAGCAACATCAATGCAACGTTTATCTTCTGGTATGCGCATCAATAGTGCGAAAGACGATGCAGCCGGACTACAAATTTCTAACCGTTTAACATCTCAAATCAACGGTCTGGGTGTTGCACAGCGTAACGCACAAGACGGCATCTCAATGGCAGCTACTGCTGAGGGCGCGTTGCAAGAGTCTACTAACATCTTACAACGTATGCGTGACCTAGCGGTACAATCTTCTAACGGTTCAAACTCATCGGCAGATAGAGTGTCAATCCAAAAAGAAGTGACAGCACTGCAAACTGAATTAACGCGTATTTCCGAAAAGACATCGTTTGGTGATACAGCTCTTTTATCAGGTGGTTTTGGTACTACTTCATTCCAGGTTGGCGCTAAAGCGAACGAAACTATCGATGTTACAATCGGCGCGATGGACGCTGGTACCTTGGGTGTTTCAACTGGTACAGTTTCAATGTCATCACAAGCAGGCGCGCAATCAGCTATTGATGCTATCGATGATGCGATTGGACTGGTTGATGCTCAGCGTGCAGATTTAGGTGCGGTGCAAAATCGTTTTGAACATACCATTTCTAACTTAGCTAACATATCAGAAAATGTATCAGCTTCTCGTAGCCGTATTCGTGATACTGATTTTGCAACTGAAACGGCCAATATGACAAAGAACCAAATATTGCAACAAGCAGGTACGTCTATTCTTGCTCAAGCAAATCAGTTGCCACAATCAGCATTGAGCTTGTTAGGCTAATGATGGAACTCCTGACTTTTAGCGAGATGTTTTTAGTCTGATTTAAAATCATCAATGTTCAAAGTCAGTTTCTAAACCGTTGCCTGAATTATCAGCAGCGGTTTATTGCGTTTAAATGTTTAAATATTATGCTTTGTTTGGCATAATAATCTTGAGCTGAAAGTTTATCAAAGGGGAGAGATATGAATATTGATTTATCATTGACGACATCAGAAATTAAAGTCACCAATACGCCGGTCAGTCGGGGTACCTTGAGCAATGATCAAGTTGACAACTCTTTAATACCTAATCATTCAGCCTCAGGAAAACAAGCTAGTATTGAGAAAACAACGGCTGCTGAAGAGGTTTATGTTAATAAGGCGCCTGGTGAATCGATCGAGGCGGGTAAAGATAAACAGCAAACAACGCTCAATCGAGAACAATTAGAAAATATGGCCAATAAATTGCAAGAATTTGTAGGCTCATTAAATAAAGGCCTAGAATTTAGTGTTGATAAAGACTCTGGTCGTGACGTCATTAAAGTGATTGATCGAGATTCTAAAGAAGTCCTTCGCCAATATCCATCGGAAGAAGTATTAGATTTAATTGCTAATCTGTCTGATGCGGCGGGAAATTTTGTAAATTCAAAAGCGTAACGTTTTTATTGAGGTGATTTATGGCAGGTATTTCGTTTACAGGTATTGGTTCAGGTGTTCCAGTTGGAGACATTGTTACTGGTTTAGTTAATGCTGAAAAAGCGCCATATGAAGCGCGGATGAAAGACAAAAAATCCGATCTTACCACTAGTATCTCTGCAATGGGCGCCTTTAAAAGTGCGCTTGATAAATTGA
>JABSRV010000343.1 GCA_013214905.1 Psychrobium sp.
TTACTCACACAAAATTTTGAAAGAACTGGCTGATCGTCGTAAAGGTGCAGATGCAGCGAATTATGCTTATCTCAGACCGGATTCAAAAAGTCAGGTTTCGATTCTTTATGAAGCGGGTAAACCTGTGGCAATAGAATCGGTTGTTGTATCTCACCAGCACAGTGAAGATATGGAACGTGAAACGCTTGTATCATTAGTTGAAGATGTTGTTGCTGATGTAATACCTGCATCGCTTTTGGGCCATGAAGTAAAATACTATATAAACCCAACCGGTCGTTTTGTTATCGGTGGCCCAATGGGCGACTGTGGTTTAACCGGTCGTAAAATCATTGTAGATACATATGGTGGCATGGCACGTCACGGCGGCGGTGCATTCTCAGGTAAGGATCCATCAAAGGTTGATCGTAGTGCTGCTTATGCTGCACGTTACGTGGCTAAAAACATCGTTGCCGCAGGACTAGCAGATCGTTGTGAATTGCAATTGTCTTATGCCATCGGCGTAGCAGAGCCAACATCGATTAGCATCGAGACATTTGGCACCGGTAAGGTTAGCGAAGAAGTGCTAATCAAATTAGTACGTCAACATTTCGATCTTCGTCCTTATGGCCTAATCAAAATGTTAGATTTGTGTCGCCCAATCTATCTAGCAACAGCAGCATATGGTCACTTTGGTCGTGAAGAGTTCCCTTGGGAAAAGACAGATTTAGCCCAAGCATTAAAAGATGACGCTGGATTTTAAACAATCTACTGAATAAAGAAGCGCCTTGGTTAATCCAACGGCGCTTTTTTTGTGTCTATAACAAAGGAAAGTATCTGTGATGTGATGTTACAGTGACTGTATCAATGTTAGGACAATTTTAAGGATAGTAATAAGGACAATACCATGAAGCAATTTATGTTACTGCACAAAGGCGGTGAACCCGGTTGGATAGAGACCAACGCAGCAGAAGAAAAATCTAAATCAATGGCTAGATAGGCAACATGGAACAATACATTGGCCGTCTTATTAAAGGTGGTGATATCAGCGAAATCCCGCCATCTCAAGGCGATTCACTAGTCAGTGGTTATACCATTATCCGTGCTAAGGATATTGATGAGGCTACCCAGATAGCCATGAGCTGCCCGATTTTTGAATCATGCAACGTGGTACTCGAAGTACGCGAAATCGTTACCTTTCATCAGCCGTTCACGTTAAATAATCGACACAACCATCTTCAGGCTTATTATCAATAACAGCACAGCGAATATTTTTTTTAGTACGGCAATGGGCAGGTAATGAGCCATTTTTACGCCAAAAGGAACAGTGATGGCACTTGCCACAGAAATCAGCAGTACGGCCGGTAAATAGACGTAGCCCAAACTATAAGCCACGCCTTCAGCTCTGCCCCAGCCATTAATGAGATACCCCATAGTTCCGGCTAATGAAATAGGTAAACCGATGGCGGCAGACGTGCCAATGGCTTTGGTTATTTCAATATTTCGCCGCATCAAATAGGGTACCGTCAACGAGCCACCGCCGATGGAAACTAACGCTGATAGACCGCCAATAGCAATACCAACAAGCCCTAACTCAAAACGCTTAAATTCTGCACGACTTGCTCGTGGCGGTTTTTTTAATAACATTTGTAATGAGACTGTCGCCATAAAAATCGCAAAAAATACGGCTAAATAAAACCCATCAATATGGGAGGCAATTAACGTCGCGGTGAACGTACCAACGAGAAGACCTGGTGACATGCCCTTGACAATATTCCAGAGCACGCCGGCCTTAGCATGATGGACACGTAAACTAATTAATGAGGTGATAATGATCGAGGCCATTGATGTTGCTAACGCCAAATGTATGATCTTGTCAGGCGACATGCCTTGATATATAAATATGGCACTTAGCGCAGGAACCATAATGCCACCACCACCGACCCCTAGTAGGCCAGCAACCAAACCAATAACGGCTCCTAACAATAAAAATACAACTAACCATTCAATTTCAAACATATTTACAGTCTCTAATTACCAATTTTCATGATGATAACTAAAGAGGTGAATGGTAAGGTATCGACTATCTGTCACTATGTATCGATATTATGCCAACCTACACCATCATCGAGGCTTCTAAAGAGGCAGCAGGTCAACTTACCCAGCCAATAACCGTCATAAATCGCGCGATTAATATTCATTCTATTGTTAAAAAACATAGTCATCAGTGGAGCCAATTTATCTATGCTAGCCAAGGAATTCTTGCAGTGACAAGCACGACAGCGCGATATATTGTGCCGCCACAGCAAGGTGTATGGATAACGCCAGAGACTGACCATGAAGTGACTGCGCTAAGCAACGTAGAGCTCACCAGTTTTTATTTCAGAAATTCACTGTTAGCTAGTTTGCCCAATCAATGTGGTGTGCTTGAGGTGAATTCGTTTTTGAAAGTGTTGATTCTAGAGGCAAAATATATCGCGAGAGATTATCAATGGCACAAAAGCGACGGCCGTTTATTACGACTAATCCGAGATAGAATCTTTGAGGCCAAAGTAATAACCTTACAACTTCCCTATCCTCGAGATAAACGACTATTAGTGATGCTTAATACCTTGCAGCGCGAGCCAAATAATCGCCACAGCTTAGATGAATGGTCAAGGATAGTAGGCGCCTCGACGCGATCATTATCCCGTCTATTTAAGCAACAAACAGGTTTAACTTACACGCAGTGGCGTCAACGACTAATGATACAAATTGCCATCACCCAACTTTCACTAGGACAAAGCGTCGGTAACGTTTCACTAAATCTTGGTTACGAGTCACCGTCAGCATTCATTCATATGTTTAAAAGTAATACAGGCGTCACGCCAAGCAGCTATACCAATCCTCGTTGAAGAGTGATCTTGTTATGCATAGGTAAAACTGATGAAGACTAGGCGCTCGATTGAGTAATAGCTAGCTATTGGGATTGAGAGCAACAACGTATTCAGCTGTTTTAACCAGCAGAAGTGGGCAGTCTTTAATGCGGATTGGTATTTTACCCGTTATCATTGAAACCGCAGTTTTATTAAGAAATACGTCCTGTATTTCTCCAAAGGCCGCCGCAAGCGACGTTCAAAATATTTCC
>JABSRV010000344.1 GCA_013214905.1 Psychrobium sp.
AGAAGAGCATCTATTCGTTGAACTCAACAAATTAAATCTTGATAGGTTCGTAGGACACAACAAAATATGGCCAACACTAGATGTCGACCCAAAAGACTTAGGTACAGTTCATGATGGAGGGTTAAATGCTGCGAATCATATTCCTAGCTATTTGGCTAAAGCTGTTCCTAACCCAGAGGTTGCAACCAGTTAACAAGTTGCTTAAACGGAAAAATAACAGTTGGCCATCGCTGCGCGATTATAGCCAACCATTATTTTCCGTTTAGCAAGGCGTTATCGATAGAAAAACTAATCCAAATCAGCTTCACCACCTAAATCCCTAATGTCGTCTTTGTGGCTTACTGTCCTTAACATCTCATTTTAAAAATTAGTGAACTGCCAATTGAAGTAGCTCTTTTGTCAAGGCCTTCATCGTACGCATTATTGTCGATGCTTCTAAGAACAAAGGTAAAACCTACGGTAAATGAGACATTGAAATAGGTTCGAGAGGGAGTGTGCCACCTGTTGAAAAGAACGGGGCACACAATAGACCAGTCATTAAATGTTTACTCGGTTTAATCCCGATACTCCAATGGTCGGTTCGTGGCAGCTAACCATGTTTTGTAGTTCTCGATGCCCTCTTCAACGTCATCAAGTTTATACATCGTGTGCTGGTGGCCTTTGATAACCTTTACGCTTGAGTCGGTGAATTCCGCTAACACTTTATCAAGGTTAACCGACCCCCCAAGATTAAGCTCAGCAACCATAATGGCATCAACCCACGTCACGCCGCCCTTAGTGGTCAGCACGCCTTGGCTATGGTCTAACTGAGCGGCTTCGTCCATTGATTTTTGGTTACGTTCCCGCTGCATTTTGTCTAAATGTTTTTGTTCTTCTGCGCAAATAGTGCGGTTAATTGCTCTCATAATTTATCTCCTGGTTATTTTTGCGGTTGCTGCTGTCTAGGGCCAATAACTCTATTCATCCCCTCTTGTTGCCTTGTTGCCATACTAGCCTGATAGTTTTTGATACCTGCTTGGACTTCTGCAACGTTGTACATTTGTCGATTCACGCCATCGATATTTTTGGTTGTTGGCTGAACATATTCTCTTAGAACGGAATCCATAGTGCCAACGCCTAGCGCCTTAATGTCGGTGTATTGCATTAGTGCCGTCTGGTCGACCCAGTTAACAGTACCGATACCATCTTGGCCTCGCTCAACTATATTTATCCCACCCTCTGGAGTAGTAGGGGCAGGTGCAGCCATTGTTTGCGAGTTCTTTGGACGCTGCGCTTCGGCTAAATATTTTTGGTCCCTTGCAGAAATTGTTGTCATAATTTATCTCCTCATTTTCTTCGCTTATCGTCTACGAACTCGGCTAATTGTATCTAGGCTCCGTCTGTCCCAAACTAGCGCACCATCACGGTTCCATGACGAGGCGTTAATCATATTGGTCGTTCCCATTTTCATTGGGTTAATACGATAGATTCTTAATACTTCACCAAGGGTAATGAACGCCGTGGTATCGATTTCTCTAACTACGCGTTTAACTTCTGTTGCAAGCATCGAATCATCAGGATATTGGCGTGTGATTTTATGTGTGCGACCAGCGTAACCAACGGTAGTTTCTTCACCTACGTTGATCAGGGTAAGTGCTTGGCTAATTTTACCGCCTAAGCCTCTGCGCTCTTGTTCGTTCTCTTCGAGTAATCGTTTGCCTTGTTCAGTGATGAATGCCTTACGCTTGGCTAAATCGTTTCCACGGGCATCTGCTTGTGCTTGACGGTTAAGGTTAGCCGCAATCTCTTTATCAACGGCCTTTCGGGCATGGGTAATCACATTCACCGCGATTTGGCGACCAGCATCGATGAATGACTTCGGGATCTCAACATTCGACAAGTACAAGATGTCTAGCATCTCGCTGGGGGTTCTAACACCAACACTTATTTTAAAATCATGGATACTATTTAATCGGCTAGTAACGAAAAGCAGTTCATCAACCGTAAGGGCTGTGTGGCCGATAACTGCTGGCTCAAACTTATTCTTTAGGAAGCGAACCGCCTCTTCTCTTTTAATGTTGTTCATAATTTTTTAATACCTTCTGCCCTGCTATTTGTTGAACTGTTTGATAAACGTATCGACTTCATTGGCATCGTATAGCCTAGGTTTACATTTAATATTTACTGGCTGAGGAAAACCTGATTCCTTCTGCCGTCTGTACATAGTCCCACGGCTAAGGCCAACCATTATGGCTAGTACCGGAATTGTGTACCCTTTCTTCTCGATAGGTTCTGCTAGCGAAGTGTCTCTCACCAGTATTATCCTCTGCGAATATCTTGTTGTGTAGAGGATTATACTACTAACGAGTGGTATTTGTAGTTATTTATAGTGATTTACGCTACTTATACCTATAAAAGCAGAGTATAATCCCGCTTATTAAGCAGTCTTTAGCACAAAACACTGGCAAAGACTTATGGCGCTAATCTCTAATATCAAAGGAAAACGACAATGAGCAGCAGTAAAGAATTCACAAAAGCAGACTTCCAAGAAATGAGTGATGCGATCCTTGATGGTGATACGAACAAAGCGTTTGAGCTTATGCAGAAGATGCAGAACGCAGGTGCCCAGAAAGAATCACTAAGTCGTGATGACATTCGCCGCGAAATAAAGAACGACGCGGGTCAAAAGGTTTTGGAGACAACGGCAGCTAAACTGGCTAAGCAATTCCCACATCTGGACTCTGGCAGTGATTCGTTTGATCAAGAAGCTATTGACGAGGTTGTCGCCATCCGTGACTTGCATGTTAAACGTGGTCTGACTCCAGCAAAAGCCCTTGAGAAAGCCGTTAAAATGTCGAATAACGATAGGGGCATCAAAGCGTCATCATCAGTCATGGCTAGTGACTCGTCTGGTAAATCAAAAGCCAAAAGCATGGGTTCAATGGACTTAGCTGGTATGTCTAGAGATGACTTTGACACAGCACTTGGCACGGACGAAGGTCGTGATGCCCTAGCAGCGGCTCGCGGTGATTTCGTAGATGACGATAGCGGTCAGCCGATCGATAGTACCTTCAATTTTAAAGGGGATTAAATATTTTCATTTTT
>JABSRV010000345.1 GCA_013214905.1 Psychrobium sp.
GCCATCACCGAATAAGATAATGGTAGAACGGTCGGTAGGATGACAAAGGCGTGATAATACGTCTGCGCCAATGACTAATATTTTTTGCGCCGCGCCAGACTTGATATATTGGTCGGCAACACTTAACGAAAAGATAAAACCAGAACAAGCAGCGGCTACGTCAAACGCGGGAATACTATGGGTGATGCCTAATAGGTCTTGCAGCTCACAGGCCGCTGCTGGAAATGCGTTAGTAGCACTTGTAGTGCCGACAATGATCATGTCGATGTCGTTTGCGTCTACGTTGGCCATTTCAAGCGCTCGTTTAGCCGCTTGAGCAGACATGGTAACAACAGATTCATCGGCTCCTGCGATACGGCGCTCGCTGATGCCGGTGCGGCTCATGATCCACTCGTCGGTGGTATCAACCATTTTTTCAAGATCAGCATTACTACGGGTTTGGCTCGGTAGATAACTACCAGTGCCTAAAATTTTTGAATACATAGGAAACCTAACAGATTTTTTCTAAAAGAATAGACTCCAAACTAGCTTGGATCCTGTTTGGCACTTGCTGTTCAACCTCAATAACGGCTTGTTTTATAGCGGTAAAAAAGGCCTGTTGGTCAGCATTGCCGTGACTTTTAATCACAATACCGCGCAATCCTAACAGACTTGCCCCATTGTACTGGTCGGGTTTCACCATGCAAAAGACTTTTTTGAGTAAGGGTTTGCAGATAAACGCCAACAATCGCATGAAATAACTGGAACGGCTGGCTATATTTAATTGCTCAATAATCAAATTGGCTATGCCCTCGGTGGTTTTCAGGCTTATATTCCCAACAAAACCATCACAAACAATCACGTCGACATTGCCTTGGAATATTTGATGGCCTTCAATGAAGCCTACGTAATTCAGACTGCTTTCTTGTTTGAGTAATTCTGCTGTTTGCTTAACAACGTCGTTGCCTTTAATGGCTTCTTCGCCGACATTTAATAAGGCTATTTTCGGTCGTCGTTTCTTTTCAACGGTTTGCGCGACAACAGAGCCCATCACAGCAAATTGCAATAAGGTATCAGAATCACAAGAGACGTTTGCACCTAAATCAAGCATATAGACAGGTTTATTAGCGAGTGTTGGCAATGTAGTGATCAAGGCTGGTCGGTCGATGCCGGGCAATGTTTTTAGAATTAACTTAGACATGGCCATTAATACGCCGGTATTGCCAGCACTTACGCATGCACCTGCGTCACCTCGTTGCACCATGTCAATGGCTTTGCGCATGGATGAGTCACGTCGATTACGCACAGCAGTAAGCGGACGATCATTCATCGTAACAATTTGACTGCAATGAATTATTTCGAGTCTGTTGAGATATTTAAAATCTTGGGGAATATGTTTTTTAATGGCGTACTGGTCGCCAAAGAGGGTAATTTTTAAAGCAGGAAAATGGTGAAGTGCCTGCAAAGAAGCAGGCACTGTCACTAGGGGGCCAAAATCGCCCCCCATGGCATCTAACGCTAAGGTTAGATTATTCAAAACAATCGCCTATTATAGCTCGATTACTTTTTTGCCACAGTAGTAGCCATCAGCAGTGATGTGATGACGACGGTGTGTCTCACCAGATGTAGCATCTACGCTTAACTGAACACCAGTTAATGCATCGTGTGAACGACGCATGCCACGTCTTGAACGAGATTTTTTACTTTTTTGTACGGCCATGGTTGTCTCCTAGATAAACCTTACTTCTTTAAATTTTGTAACACCGCGAACGGGTTAGGGCGTTCTTCGACACTGTCGTCGATTTTGCCTACGGTAGTATCTTGTTCCTTAACAGAACAATCCTCTACTGAATGCATTGGAAAAAATGGAATTGAAACTATAAATTCGTCTTCGACTAATTTAGCGATTTCAATATGCCCATGTTCGTCCACTTCAACAGGATCGTATTTATCCGGTAATTCTTCTTCCTCTGACGGCTTAGTCAGCGGAGAATAACTGAATTTGACTTGCAAGTTTTCGTTAAAATCTTTCATACAACGCTGACAAGTCAAGGAAACTTCACCTTGAGCATGACCATTTACGGTCACGGTACCATGTTCGTCAGTATCACAAGAAAACTGTACCTGTATATCGCTACAGAATCCGGCGGACGCTCCTAATAACCGCGATAAAAAACTAGCTTCAATCACACCGGAGTATGTTGAGCGCATTTTAGCCGCTTTTATTGGATCTATCGTCAAAGGTATTTTTACTATTTGCATAAGACGCGCATATTATAGATCCTCAAGCGAGTAGTCAAAGGAAAACACTCAAAAAGAGTGGTTTTTTTCGTTGTCATGATAGACTCAAGTTAATTCTATGGTCATAGCCACATTTCGTTTAAAAAGCAGTCAATAACACATGATAAAACAGACGTTAATTTTAGCATCAACCTCCCCCTTCCGTCAGCAATTATTAGAAAAAATAAACGTGCCCTTTCAGTGTATTAGCCCGAACATTGATGAGACTCCTTTGGCTGATGAAACTGCAGAGATGTTAGTGCAGCGCCTGTCCATTGCCAAAGCACGCGCAGTGGCACTGCCTCACGGGAATTGTCTGGTTATTGGCGGTGATCAGGTCGCGGTAATCAATGGCAAAATCATTGGTAAACCGCACAACTTTGACAATGCATTCGCTCAATTAAAACAAGCAAGCGGTCAAACGATTACCTTTTATAGTGGTTTGTGTTTGTATAATAGTGCGACAAATACCCACCAAGTGGTGGTTGAACCTTTTAAAGTGCATTTTCGAGCATTGAGCGATGCAATGATTAGCGGCTATTTGCATAGCGAGCAGCCTTATCAGTGCGCAGGCAGTTTTAAAAGTGAAGGGTTAGGCATCGCGCTGTTTTCACGACTTGAGGGTAAAGATCCCAACGCCTTAGTTGGTTTGCCTCTAATTACCCTCATTGAGATGTTAAACAATGAGGGTATTGAAGTGTTAGAGCACCAATAAGCAGGGCTATACCCGTCATCCTTGAAAACGCAGTTTTATTAAGAAATACGCACTGCTCGCCAGACTTCCTTACATCGCAGATGTAAGGTTCTGCCTCGACCCTAT
>JABSRV010000346.1 GCA_013214905.1 Psychrobium sp.
TTAAGAAATACGTCCTGTATTTCTCCAAAGGCCGTCGCAAGCGACGTTCAAAATATTTCCAGAATATTTTGTGTCGGTAGATTCGAATGGTTTTAGGTATAGATTACTTAACTGAAAACGGATAGTCGGTGTTTATTCTCACAACGCCTTTAAGTCTTTCTCTGGTTGCCTGCTCACAGGCTAAGTCAAAGTCCATGGCCAGTGTGGTCAATTTATTATCTGTATCGAACGTTATTTCATAGATTTCAAAATCACTAATACTACTATTACATCTGCGATCTTGGCCACCGAAGTCAAGCCCGGCCACATCATCTTCTTGAAATGGATAACGCGTTGCACCTTGGTACTTACCAACGGCTAAAATCTCTCCCTTTGGCGCGCTAATGGTCAAGTCCCAAGAATTAGCCCCTTGGTATGCTACTGATACAAACGACCGTGGTTTTTCAACGGTATAGTATGCTTGAGTGGATAGGCTAAACTCGCCGTCTTTGTCATTTAATGGCCAAGTTTCCCCTTGCGCTATATAACTTTCACTAGTGCCAACAATGAGCATATAAGGCGCATTAATGTCAAGGTATCGAAGCGTCTTTTCAGCAACGGCTCTATGACCTAACTCATTGGTCATGGTGAGTTTGACTTCCACATTTTGCCGAACATCTGGTGATATATCAACCACGGTTTCTACTTGTGTTGCGTGCTCAAATATGACATTTAGTCCACCAGCGACTTGCCATGAATATTGAAACTCTCTGCCGTCGTTAAGCTGACTTTTCGCCGCAGATAACGTTGGCAAGCTCAGCCGGGTAAAATAGCCTTGA
This sequence comes from Psychrobium sp., assembly GCA_013214905.1. Lineage (GTDB taxonomy): Bacteria > Pseudomonadota > Gammaproteobacteria > Enterobacterales > Psychrobiaceae > Psychrobium. The sequence goes on from JABSRV010000346.1 coordinate 819, forward strand.
GACGCAGTAATGACTGGCACGATGCTATCTGATATTTGGACAGTAAAAGACAAATCAGACGCGCTGATGCCTGTTTGGCTGGTCACAGTTGGCAAATTAATATCGTAAGTGGCACCAGCTTGTAAAGGCTCATTAGGGGTTACTATGACTGTTGTACCAACAATCTCTAATGTTCCTGTGGTTCGATGACCAAACGGTGTATTTTGATAAAAGTTGACGTCACCATTTGATGTAGTAATGGGCCGTGTCAAAATAAAGGAGAACGAGTCGGTGTTTTCAAAATCTGCTTTTGTAGCGATGGCGCCCAACAAACGAATTTCATTCTCTTGGTGTGTTTTTACCACCATAGAATTAATCTTAGATAGTCGATAAGTCGCCCTACCATTCCAATCTGCAGCGCTAAGCCCTATTGACTGCTGCGTTGCATCGATTAAGTGAAAATGCTTGCTGCTGCCTAATGGCGCAGCTTCGATAGAAAGGCCGTCATCACTGTTTTCTAAATTGGTGATTTCAATTTCACCCGACGTCGGATACTCGCCAAAATAACCGGTTAGGGGCGTTGTATAATTTACTGAATACAAAGCACCCGCCGCCTTTAGTTAAAAATTTTCGACCATTTGTATCTGCAACTGCGCCGTATCATAGTGTTCAACCTTTTCAGTGCTCAATTGGCTTAGATGCAAAACTTGCTCATCAGTAAAATGAAATTGCATACTATCAGCGATTAATTTTGTCGTGGTAAGGCTTTGTGTCGTCACGCGAGAGACTGTTAATTCACCTTTAATAATCATCTCTTGTCGCTGCCAATCGCCATTTTCTCGTCTGAGCCAACGGGGCCAAACTCAATATCCGTAACAATATTTACAGCTGGCAGCGCTGATGTTATCGCTGAAAAGGCTTTCTTTTTTACCGAACCATTGAATTGGCTCCCCTCGATGACACAATGATTATAAATCACTTCAACCATGCGAACTTTTTCAGATTCTACAGTGCTAATAGAGCCCGTTGAACATTGCGCTTGTGTGTTAATTTTACTTGCCTGATAGTTATCATCAAATAACATAAAATGATTGTACTCATCAAAAAATGTCACTGAATGCAGAAGGTCTAGATTAAAAAGAAGCTCATAAACTACCTTCGTTGCGTCCGATTTTGGGATACTAGCGATTTCCCTGATAATCTGGTTTGACAAGTTCTAATTCGACTAACGTCACTGGCTCTTTAGTACTTGAGCCACCACAAGCAGATATTAATATCATCATAAATACTGCAACATTTCATTTATACATTGTTTTCCCTCATCGAATAATTAAAAGTCAGCACTTTATCTGGCTACTGATGGTTCTTCGTTTTTTCTGTTACAAAAAAAATGTGGAACCATTATTAAATAATGCGACAGAAAAGTATTCCTATCTTAAAGTGTTGTCAATACAATAGGCTGGGGTATTGGGTTAGATAAATCGGCTTAAGTTAATGTTAATCTCAAGCACACTATCTTAAACACACTAAGCTGAGCCTTGTTCACAATCACTCAAAAGTACGGAACAGCAATTCAGAGCTACTCTAAAAAGAAAGGAAAGAACCGCTTTAATGAAATTACTTTGCTTATTGATATTTATCATCACACTGCCTTTGAGTGTTATGGCCAAGGACATCTCGGTCAGCTATCAGATCATATCAAGCGATAAGTCTTTAACCAGTGAAGCCAAAAATAACGTGACGCTCTTTCTTAAAGAAATTGATGTTAAAGGCAGACACAATGTCAGTTATTGGCGTAAGCGTATTATTAAACAATGCACCAGCGCGTTGCAGGCTATTGGCTATTACGCTGCGACGTTTAATATCACCACCGATAAATCTGCTTATAAGTTTGATGCGATCATCGACATTAGGCTTGGTCAACCGACATTACTCACCTCAGCGACATTCGTTTTACAAGGCAGCGGCCAGCAAGATCCGACTTTTCTTGCGCTTAAAAATAGCTTTGCATTAATTAAAGGCGCTAAAATAAATCACGGACAATTTGAAGATAATAAGGCCGCCTTTGCTATCTTAGCGTTGGAACAAGGCTACTTTGATGGCAAATGGCTACGCAGCGAAGTTAAGGTCAATATTAAACAAAATAATGCTCAACTTGTTGGATTACTCAACGTGTTGAGTGCGCATAATGGGGTTGCGTATTATTACTGCGTGAGAATACGTAATTTGACATAGAGATTCACACATGAACTTGTGTCATGTGTGAATCT
>JABSRV010000347.1 GCA_013214905.1 Psychrobium sp.
AAAACGATCTCAATTTGGCCAATGAGCTTATTTGTAAAATCATGACCGACATTCGCCGTATTTATCATCAACTCCCCCATGGAGTATTAGAAGACTATGGTTTGGGGGCGGCATTGGAAGAGTTAGGGCAAGAATTTAGCCCACGTACTGGTATTAAAGTTGAGGTGATAAGATTGTCGGTGCGTAATATTTTGAGCACTTGAGATAAAAACCATGCTGTATAGAATCACCCAAGAAGCGTTAACCAACATTGAGCGCCATGCTAACGCAAGTCACGTTGATATTTCGTTAAAACTATGTAAAGGGTAGTTAACGCTAAAAATAAGGGATAATGGCTGTGGATTTACCATTAAGGAGTTTTAAAATAAAGCGTAAATAAACGAGGACATTGTTTTACGTAACATGAAAGAGCGGCTCAATTTTTATAACGGTAAGTTTAAAATCATGTCTGATAAACAGGGTACCACGGTATTGGCTAGCATTTCCCAAGGCCAACTGCATTATAACGCGGATAAAACAGATAGGAATATATGATGATTGATGTGTTATTGGTCGACGATCACCCCTTATTTAGAAAAGGGCTTAAGTCATGTTTAAGTCTTGATGATGAGATTAATGTAGTGGTTGAAGCTGCTAACGGTAAAAGCGCTTGAGTTGCTCAAAACCCTCAAAATTGATTTAGTATTAATGGACATTAACATACCTGAAATGTATGTACTAGAACTCATTAAAGAGCAAGATATTAACTGCAAAGTCAGGCATGACAATGGAGAATATATTGTCTCAGCAATGCGTCACTGCGTCGATGGGTATATTATCAAAGACGTGCCGGGCAACTAGCTAATTGACGCGATTAAAAAAATAGCGGCGGGTAAGCGCTATTTTAGCATCGACGTCACTGAAACATTATCGCGAGAGCAAGAAACAGAGAAAGGCGACATCATTACCAACCATGAACAACTGTTGCCGCGTTTAATTTCTCATGGCTTAAACAATAAGAATATCGAGACGTCACTTAACGTGAGTGTTAGAACCCTTGAAAATCTCAAACAAAATATCCAGTATAAATTTAATATCGATACCACGATTGGGTTAATGCGCTACGTTATTGAGTATGCTCTTGATCGCTAAAGATTTGCTTCTTAAGGGAGATATGCTGACTAATTGTGTAAGGTGTGCTGCAAAACATCTTTAAGCAGCGTATAATGCGCGCTTTAGCAATACACCTGAGACAACTGACTTATGCTTCCATATTTTGCCGCCTGCCCCAAAGGGCTTGAATACCTACTCGTTACCGAAATTGAACAACTGGGTGGGGTAGAGGTGCGCGAGTCTCTGGCTGGTGTTCGCTTTAAGGCTGACGCTGAACAAGCGTATAATATTTGTATGTGGTCACGTCTAGCAAGTCGTATTTTGTTGTCGCTGCATACTGACGAAGTGCATAGCACCCAAGATATTTATGATGTGGTGTATCGCGTCAATTGGCATGCATACTTTGATAGCTTTAAGTCAATTGCGGTTGAATTTTCGGGTACTAACGAGTTCATCAATAATACACAGTTTGGCGCGCTTAAAGCCAAGGATGCTATCGTTGATAAATTCCGTGACGAAGGGTTTGATAGACCTAACGTTGACAAGAAAAATGCAAATGTACGCATCGAATGTCGCATGGTTAATAACAAACTGACCTTAGCGATTAACTTTTCAGGCCGTTCTCTACAGCAACGTGGTTATCGTACTAACGCTGGCGTGGCGCCGTTACGTGAAAACCTAGCGGCTGCATTATTACTGCGCAGTGGCTGGCAACCAGGTAAACCGTTGCTAGACCCTTTTTGTGGTTCGGGCACCATGGTAATCGAAGCGGCGCTGATGGCTGCAAATATTGCACCATCGCTAACACGTGATAGCTTTGCGTTTGAATCGTTAAAAGATTTTAAACCTGATGTATGGCAAGAGATAAAAGATAAAGCACAGCAATTGGCTGACGAAAGCAAAGAGGCTAAGCAGCTTTGTATTCGCGGTTCTGACATGGACTCAAGTGTGTTAAACATTGCACGCGATAATGCACGTCGCGCTGGTGTTGATCACTTGGTAAGCTTTGAAGTGTGTGACGCGCTGGAAATCAAGCCACCGTTTGGCAATCAAAAAGGCTTTATTGTGACTAACCCGCCATATGGCGAGCGTTTGGGTGAATTGCTCCCGTTAATCTTTGTTTATCATGGTTTTGCTAAAGCTGTTAAAGCGAAATTCACCGGTTGGAATTTGAGTGTATTTAGTTCGTCGATTGAACTATTAACCGCCATTCGTTTAGCACCAGACCATAAGTACAAACTGTTTAATGGTCAGCTCGAAGCACTGCTTTGCAATTACAACATTGGTGATGGTCTATTAAAATCGGTGTCTAAAGGCGCAGAACCTTTCGCTAACCGTTTGGCCAAAAATCATAAGAGCTTGAGTAAATGGGCACAAAGTGAGGGCATAGAAGCCTATCGTTTGTATGATGCCGATTTACCAGATTACAATATTGCGATCGATTTATATGGCGATCAATGGATTGTGCAGGAATATGCAGCGCCTAAATATATGGATCCTAAAAAGACCATGCGCCGCCTAATCGAGGCATTTATTGTGCTTGATCATCTGTTCGATATTGATAGTGAGAAACTGACTTATAAAGTACGCCAAGTGCAAAAAGGTGAAAGTCAGTATGAAAAACTCAATGAGCAGAAATCTAAGTTTGTGGTTAAGGAATATAACGCTAAATTTTTGATTAATACCTCCGACTATCTCGACCACGGTTTGTTTTTAGATCACCGCATGACTCGTCGCCATTTAGGCAGCATGAGCAAAGACATCGATTTTCTGAATTTGTTTTGCTATACCGGCAGTGCCTCGGTTCACGCCGCATTAGGCGGCGCTGCGTCAACCACCAGTGTTGATATGTCTAAAACTTATTTAGATTGGGCAAAAGAGAATTTCCGTGTTAATGGTTTAGCCGGTACAAATCATCATTTTATCCAAATGGATTGTTTGACGTGGTTAGCACGTTGTCATAGCAGTTATGACT
>JABSRV010000348.1 GCA_013214905.1 Psychrobium sp.
ACGTTCAGGATTTAGGAATCGCTCGAATAATAAGTCGTATTTGAGTGGATCAAGATCGGTGATGTTTAAAGCATAAGCCACCAATGAACCCGCACCGGAACCACGTCCTGGGCCAACAGGCACATCATTATCTTTGCTCCACTGAATAAATTCCATCACGATCAAGAAATACCCTGGGAATCCCATGGTATTAATCACGCCAAGTTCGATGTGTAAACGCTCTTCATAAGCGGGTCGTTGTTTTTCGCGCTCTTCTTCTTCGGGAAATAGGAAATGCAAACGCTGTTCTAAACCGTCAACAGATACCTTAACCAGAAAGTCTTTAATGTCTAAATCACCCGTTGGGTAATCTGGTAATACAATCTTATCCAATACAACGGTAGCATTACAGCGCTTGGCTATCTCGACACTGTTGCTCAGTGCCGAAGGGATATCACTAAAAAGCTCACACATTTCCTGCTCACTGCGCAGGTATTGTTGATCGGAATAACGTTTAGGACGCCGTGGATCAGCTAGGCCAAAACCATCATGAATGGCAACCCTGACTTCATGAGCGTCAAAGTCTTTGCTTAACAAAAACACCACTTCATTAGTGGCCACAACAGGTACATTTTGAGCCGCGGCTAATTCGACTGCGAGATGTAAATAAGTTTCTTCGTTGTCACGCCCGGTACGCAATAATTCTATGTAGAATGAATCGCTAAAGTGCTGTTTATAAAATGCGAGACATTGCTCGGCTAATTTTTGATTGTCTTTAAGCAACGCAAGACCTACATCGCCCTCTCGCCCACCAGAGAGAATAATAAGACCTTCTTTATGCTCAATAAGCCAGTCCTTATCAATCACCGCTTTGCTAAATAAACGGCCTCGTAAATAGGCTTTAGAGATCAATAATGTGAGGTTATTATAACCTTTGTCATTGGTGCACAAAATCGTCATGCGCCACGGCGCTTCGTCAAATTCGTCACTGACCACCCACATGTCAGCACCCAGAATAGGCTTTAGGCCACTGCCATGCGCGGCACGGTAATATTTAACCAAGCCGCAAAAATTAACTAAGTCAGTAATAGCCATGGTTGGCATGCCAAGTTCGGCGACTTTAGCTACTATTTTACCTACTTTAGCCACACCATCAGCCATGGAATAGTCTGAATGTACCCGAAGGTGAACAAATTTAGGGTCTATCACTACGTATCCTTTTTAGACTTTAGGCGATTTTTAAAAGGCCTATTGCTTTTTAACCGGTTTAAAACTACTGCGACACAATACCAATTACATTAAGTAGTTGCTATAACACCATGCTTGCCAATCTTTGCCACTCCATCAGCCAAAAAATAGTCTGAGTGTAGCCGAAAGTGAACGAATTTAGGGGCTATCACAACGTGTTTTTTTAAGGCTTAAGATGAATTAGAGTAAACCTAATGCCTTTTTAACGGGTTTAAAGCTGCGTCGATGCTGCGGTGTGACGCCATGTAATGCCAGCATTTCAAAGTGTAATTTCGTCGGATAGCCTTTATGTTTGGCAAATCCCCATTGTGGATATTGCGCGTCTAATACGCTCATTTCACGATCTCGAGTGACTTTAGCAATGATTGACGCGGCGCTAATCTCATCAACCCTTGCATCACCTTTGACTACGGCCTGCGCCGACATCGCTAATTCAGGACAACGATTACCATCGATTAATACATGCTGCGGCGTAACATCTAATCCCGCAACTGCACGCTGCATGGCTAACATGGTGGCGTGTAAAATATTAAGCTGATCAATTTCGTCCGGATTAGCACGTCCAATGGCAAAACTAAGCGCTTTTTCGGTGATTTCATCAAATAATAGTTGGCGCTTTTTATCACTCAATTTTTTTGAATCGGCTAGCCCTTCGATGGGACGTTTAGGATCAAGGATGACCGCGGCGGTGACAACATCACCAACCAAAGGGCCACGCCCTACTTCATCGACACCAGCGACGATTAAATTGGGGAAAATAAATTCTGCTTCTGTTGTCATTATTTTTCTTCTTGTGCGGGAGTAATTATTTAAGCGTTGATTAACGCCAATACTTGGTTTGCTGCTTGCGCACTCGCGTTACAGCGCAATGTTGATTGCAGTTGGGAAAATTGCTGTAACATCTCGTGATTATCATTATCAAGCAATACGCTGACTTGCTCAACAATATTATTGGGCGTCGCATCTTCTTGGATTAATTCTTTAATGAGCTCTTTTTTAGCCAATAAATTTGGCAGTGAATAATGCTCAACTTTCATCAATGGCTTGAATATTTTGTAGGTTAACCAATGCAGTTTATGCGCAACCACCATCGGGCGATTAACCAGTAAACCTTCTAAGGTTGCCGTACCCGACGCTAATAAAATAACATCACTGGCTGCCATTACATCACGAGATTTACCATCGACTAATGTAATATTCAGGTTTGGCGCAATACGTTCTTTATGCGCTAAGAATTGCTCTTTACGCTTAGCGTTAACCAGTGGGATCATAAAATGCAATTGCGGATATTTTTGTTGCAGTATCAATGCGCTTTGCAGGTACATATCGCTATTGTATTTAAGCTCACTTGAGCGACTGCCTGGCATCAACGCCAAGTATTGGCCGTCAACCGGTAAGCCTAATGACTGCCTTGCCGTTGTTTTGTCAATACTTGCATCAATTTGATCCGCTAAAGTATGACCAACAAACGCACAAGGGAAACCGTAACGATCATAAAACTCTTTTTCAAAGGGCAATAATGCCAACACCAAATCAGTTGCTGCTGCGACCTTAAATATTCGTTTTTGACGCCACGCCCAAATGGAAGGGCTGACATATTGTACGGTCTTAATGCCAGCATTCTTTAACTGCAACTCAAGTCGCAAGTTAAAATCTGGCGCGTCAATACCGACAAATACATCCGGAGGATTAGCAATGAAATGTTGAAACAGTTGATCTTTAATCGAAAAGAGGCGGCGCAAACGGCTAAATACTTCAACCAAGCCCATTACCGACAACTCTTCCATGTCAAATAATGATACGCAGCCTTGCTCCAACATCAGTGGCCCAGCAATAC
>JABSRV010000349.1 GCA_013214905.1 Psychrobium sp.
CACCACAAGTACGCCGTGATGATGTTCAGCGTCGTGTGGTGATTCAAGCTAATGTTCAAGGACGAGATATGGGTAGCGTTGTTAACGATATCCGCGCTGCGATTGCCAACGAAGTTAAGCTTCCTACCGGTTATTCGGTGGCGATTGGTGGTCAATTTGAAAATCAGCAGCGCGCACAGGAACGTTTATCGATTGTCGTGCCGCTATCACTGGCGTTAATTGCATTAATACTTTACTTTGCATTTGGCTCGGTAGGTCAAGCCATGCTTATTTTAGTCAATGTGCCGCTGGCGGTTATTGGCGGGATATTTACCCTCTATTTCTCTGGCCAATATTTGTCGGTGCCTAGTTCAGTTGGTTTCATTACCTTATTTGGCGTCGCGGTGCTTAATGGCGTGGTGATGGTGGAAAGTATCAACCAATTGATTAAAGAAGGGGTTGCTACATCTAAAGCGGTATTTGATGGTGCGGTATCACGTTTACGTCCGGTGTTGATGACCGCAATCACGTCAGCGCTTGGCTTGATCCCAATGTTGATGTCTGACGGGGTTGGCGCAGAGATTCAGCGTCCACTGGCCAGTGTTATTGTTGGCGGTTTAGTCACGGCAACACTATTAACACTCTTTGTATTACCGGTACTGTTTAGCTGGTTCTCTAAAGAGAAAATCAAACAGCTTAATAGATAAACAAGTAAATTTGTAAAGAGCGCGGCACGGAAGCTGCGCCCTACTACCACTGTCAATCTCACCTTTACCTTCCTCGAAAGACATATCACTAGAAGCCGCTAACTTTTTAATTCAATGGTTTATAACAATTTAAAATCGCTAAAACCGCAGCAATAGGTATTGCCAGTCTAGCCAGAAGAGTGAATAATAAGCGTAATAAGTGGCTGATATCCAGTCATTCTTTCCCAAAAATAGGTAAAGGCTTTAATAGAGATGAACTTATCAAGATTACGCCGTAATGTATCACAATTAATTGAATTTAATGCATCAGCAAGTCGCAGCGCGCGTATTGTGGATTTAGCAATGGTTGCACTAATCATTGCCAACGTCATTGCTATCATGCTTGAGTCTGTTGCAGTAATTCATCAAGAATATATCGATTACTTTTGGTATTTCGAACTGATTTCTATTGTTATTTTCACTATCGAGTATATTTTACGAGTATGGTCGTGTCCTGATATTAACAATGAGCAGTATGACGATACATTTAAAGGACGATGTAGTTATATGTTTTCAATGCCTGCGCTCATCGACCTTGCGGCTATTTTACCATTTTATTTGAGTTTGTTTATTGCAATTGACTTACGCTTTCTACGCGTATTTCGTATCTTTAGGGTCTTTAAGCTTACTCGGTATTCAAGTGCGATGAACACCTTGTTAAAAGTACTCAAAGAAGAGTCGAGCGCCTTTTTTGCGGCATTTTCTATTCTAGCGATAGTGTTAATATTGGCCGCTAGTGGTATTTATTTATTAGAGCAAGATATACAGCCTGAAGCCTTTGGTAGCATTCCAGCCGCAATGTGGTGGGCAACAGCTACATTGACTACTGTTGGTTATGGCGATGTAACGCCCATCACGCCAATGGGTAAGCTCTTTGGTGGTTTAATTACAGTCATTGGTATGGGCATGGTTGCCTTGCCCGCCGGTATTTTAGCCTCAGGATTTTCGGCGCAACTTAAACAAAATCGTAGTGTTTATCGCAACAAACTAATCGAGTCATTACATGATGGGGTGATTGACGCTAAAGAGAAAAAGACCTTAGAATTATTACGCCGCGAATTAGGTATAACCGAACAAGATGCACAACTGTTATTGTTCGAGCACAGCCAACAACAACCGCTACATAAAGAATGTCCTCATTGCCATAAGGAGATTAGTTGATATTTTTATTAATGTACTTTGAAGATTGATCGCTTAGATATCAAAATCTACTCAATGTTATGATGCCAAGGCTGAAGATATTAAGCACTGAATCAGTCTTAAATATTATTAAAAATTTACTGGCCCATTGTTATGCATCATTTAACGAGTACTAGTAATAAGTACTCGCATTGCTCGCTACAATACTGGCCAGGTACAATCGTTGGTGACATCAAACACGTCTAACCAATTCGTCAATGCACTGATATCTTGCCAATCAGGTGTAACTTGATAATGATAATCATGCCCCAACAAACAAAACGACAACTGCCAAGCATGCAGTCGGCCTATGTTATTAGCGATTATCGACGCTTGATGACTCGTTGGGTAATATCGCGTATCACCGAGTATTGGCGCGCCAATGCTTTTCATCGCCACCCGCAATTGATGGGTCTTACCACTGTGGGGTTTAAGCACATACACCCGCAACCCCGGCTGTAACGAATAGCTAAAAAATTGGGTAATAGCAGGGTTATCATTGCTCTTTAATAACAAGTAGCTGCCATTGCGTCCTTTTTTCATGTCGCCTTTGATTAGCCCTTGTTTTTTCTTAGGTTTCTTATCCGACAAGGCCAAGTAATATTTACTGATTTGTCGATCACTAAACAACTGACCAAACTGCGCAGCAACCACTTTTGTTTTTGCCATGATAATCAAGCCACTGGTCATTTTGTCCAAACGATGAACCGGAAAGAGTTGTGACAAATTAAGATGTTGTTTAACCAATTGCACAATGCCTAAGACATCATCAATGGTATGAAAGTCGACGTGATGAAATTTGTTAACGACAACGAACAAATCGTTATCGTCAATGATTGAAAACTGCGGCGTCATGAAATGCTTACTTAGTAGGATCTGGGGTAATTAGCGGGTATTGTGCTTTTTTCCACGCGCCATATCCACCATCAAGTGAAATAACATTGCGATATCCCATTTGTTGTAAGCTGTCGCACGCCATGCTACTACGATATCCACCGCCACAATAGAGCACTAATATATGTTCAAAATCGACAACTCTTGCAACAATATCTCGCTCAATGATGCCGCGTCCTAGATGAATGGCTTGTGGCAGGTGCCCTTTTTTCCATACATTGTCTTCACGTACGTCAATCAATAAAAAATCACGTTGTTCATTATGC
>JABSRV010000035.1 GCA_013214905.1 Psychrobium sp.
TTACCCAAACAATATCACTGCCGCTTACTTTTCCCTTTTTATGCAGCTTATAAAACTTACTGGCTAAGGGAAAAGCAATGGGTGGCAGTTGATGGTTAGTGATGTTAGTTAAGATTATCGTCCTGATCCTGTGGTTGGCTTTGTTCACTGCATTGTTCAATGAGATCTTGATTAAGTGCTGCCGCCGCTTCTTGGTACGCGTTAAGCGCATGCTTTTGTTGTTCGGCGCTAAGCCCGCCACTGCTCGACAGTAAATGCAGTGTATTAAGCATTTCAACATCAATCTGCTTGTTAGTACGCAGCGCACTGCTTAGCGGCTTAAACAACTCTCGCAATTGCTCACCAATGCTATCAAGTGCATTAGCCAACTCCCCATGGCCACTAGCACCAGAATCATTGGCCGGATTATTTGGCGTGACATTAACTTCAAGCTTAAGCGCTTTTATGCTGTCATTAAGATTATTTAGCGCTTCACCGGTGTCTGATTTACAGTTATCTTGATTGAGCGCGCCAGCAATTTTAGCAATGCCTGATTGCAACATTGATATTTGGTTCGCGATGCTCAACATAGGATTGTCGTCATTGCCCAAGCTTTGATGACGTACATAATCTTGCTTGATTTGTTGCCATCTAAGCGCTTGTTGTTCATCAAGCGTTTGACGTATTTCGCCCAACTTAAGCAGGTTTTCTTCCGCCCCTTTGGTGAGTGTTTGCGCTTCGCCGCGATAATGATCAGCAATGAGTTGTTCTAGCTCATTGTCGGTCATCACTGGCACCACTTTTTCAGCCATCTTATTCATATTACGATAGCTACCTTGCAGCTTAAATGGCGGTTCAGTTCGGTATTTATCATCTTGTGCCGCTGACTTTATATATTGCTCATTGGCCAGTAACACTGTTTTTTGGATATGACGAACACATTTAAGCACCGCAATTATTTCATTAGCTTCTGCTTGGGAGTAGTTATGCTCTAACTCGCTTAACGCTACTTGCTGACCGTCGGCCATTTCCACAAAGCGATAAACATCGTTCATTGGACGGGTGGCTAGCGGTGCCAAGTATTGATTGCTGGTTAAGCTGTTTTCAATAAATGACAATGAAAATTCATATTCACGACCACTTAACGTATCGCCCAGGTTATAAATGTCGGCGCGATTGGCTAGCATGTCGGGTATTTTAAACGCTTCACCCGACTCGGTATATGGATTACCCGCCATGGCAATCGCAAACTTTTTACCGCGTAAATCATAGGTCTTACTTTTGCCATTCCAAACACCATCGATGCGTCTTGAACCATCACATAAGGAAATGAATTTTTGTAAAAATTCTGGATTGGTATGCTGAATATCATCGAGATATAACATCACGTTGTTACCCATCTCAAAGGCAAGGTTGATTTTTTCAACTTCGCGACGTGCTGTTGAGTTATTCGCTTGTTCGGGATCAAGTGATAATTGATCATGGCCAATTGACGGACAGTTAATTTTGACAAACACCAAGCCTAACTTGCTGGCGATATATTCAATCAATGTCGTTTTACCATAACCCGGCGGTGAAATAAGCAATAACATGCCCATTAAGTCACTGCGTTTATTCTCACCCGCAGCGCCCATTTGCTTGGCGAGATTGGCGCCAATAATTGGGAAATAAACATCGTTAATCAGCTTGTTTCGAACAAATGATGATAATGCCTTTGGTTGAAACTCAGCAAGATTTAGTCGATCTTTTTGCTCATTCAACACCTGTTGCTTCAGTTGGTGATAACGTTTAAATTCTGGCACTTCGACGGTGCAATAGCGGCGTAACCTTGCCACAAACTCTTGATAACTAAGGTGCAAGGTGCGATCGGTAATGCGTTTATGCTGACTCAATAAGTCGGTCACCGAAATGTTAGTGCTGACATCCGACGGGTAAAAATCGATTTTCTGACCAAAGGTCATCAATAATGCGGCTTCAATAGTCGGCGTTGCAATGGTTGAATCATTGCCTTGTTGTTGGGTTGAAAATGCCTGCAACCATGCATGATTTAACTGATATTTTTGCTGCGTTGTAGCGCAAGAGCTAATCGCTTTATCAAGTTGTTGCTGCAAGCCTTTGTCACTGATTGCTTGTTTAAGTTGTTCTGCAAGTGTTTGAGCGGAAGTCTGAATCACAAAACGAACAGTGCCATCGCTTAACTCATTAATGATATATTCTGCCGCTAGGCTCACATCACAGGCTAGCCAGTCTTGTTGATCGCCCATCACATTAAGTTGTTGGGTTAATTCGTCGCTTAGCTGGTGGCGTAAATTACTCACGCCAAAGGTTTGTTCCATTAACGACAAGTTGTGGCAGCGGTTGGCTAAATCAATACGTTGTGTTTCATCAAGCACCGTTATTAAATAGAAGATAGCCATGTGGCGTTCAACGTCGTTATAAGCGAGTAAACCAACACGCTGGGCTGTGGTAACTAATTCATTAAGAATTAACGCTGCGTCGCTATCATGCACGCCTTTGTCATAACCTTCTTGATACAGTGGTTGGGCAAATTTCTGCACCACACTAAGTAGTTTATTTTCTGTAATGGCGTGTTCTAACTCAGTAATTTTACTCGGCCCTTGTACCTGCGCATCAAACAATATTTGCGCGGCTAAATATTCGGCGCGCGTGACCTCGTCAGATTCTGAGACTAAAGTGCGTTGCCATAAATATTCGGTGCCTTTAAACAACTCTGCATCTAAATCTTCAAAATATTCACTGCCACTAATATGCAATAACATGTTGTCATCACGTGGTAATAAAGTCAGTTCTAATGCGGTTTTGTTAACGCTAAATTGGTGATGACCTATCGTCACTAAACTGCCGTCGGCGCTAAAAATATCCAGTTTGTCACGCAAGGATCGCACGCCTTGATCTTTTGCATTCTTAAGCTGCGCTTCAATATCGTCGGCGCGTACGTTGTCATCTAATTGACGTAACTGAGTGACCAATTGACGCAACTTACTGACCATGGGATCGGCGGCAAAATAGCTATTGAGTTTGTCTTGATCATTAAAGGCTTGGCTCCGGCGGTTCACTCCAGCGATGATGCGCTCTGCAGCCGTCATTATGTTAAGGCAACGACGCTGCACATTATCTAATAGTTGCTGTTTGTGCTGCTCAAAGTTGTCATATATCTCGTCACGCTTTTCCAAAATTTCTGTTTGGAATTCGTCGTAATCACTGAATTGGCTTTCCAGATCTTCAAGCTGAATCAGTAGGGAAGATAATTGCTGCTCACATTCTTGCGGGGTATCACTTGCGTTTAGTGCGCTAGTCACACTTTGGCCTAGAAGCTTAAAGCGAGCGCCAAATTCAGCGCGAGCTTCTTCTGCGCCTACACCTTTAGCCGCAATATCTGCCGTTGCTTTGATGCGATTAACTTGGCTAAATATTTCGGAAATATCTTCTAATATCTTGGTACGCTGGCGACTGTCGCTAATGTCGAGCGACAACATGGTGCGATTAAGCAATTCTAAACCATCGCTTAATTGCACAATATGCTCGATCACCGGTTTTAAATCACTGGCGGATTCTGCCTGCTCTATATTTTGTTCTAGCGCGCTTATTTTGTCATGGTATGGCAAAAAAGCTTGCTCTTGCTGCAAGTAATTAGCCGTGGCCTGACTCAAGTCCAAGGTCAGTTGGTCTATTTGTCGCTCCATATCGTCGATAACATCAACGTCTATATAGCGAAGTGCCTTGTGGCTAATTAAGCTGCCTTTAAATGCTGTGAGATCTGTTAGTGCCTGTACATATTCTTGTGCGTCGTCAAAGTTTGGTGATGATAACTCACTGTTTAAAAGATTAAATTTATCACAAGCTTCGCTCAGTACCTTGTCAGATTGCGCCTTGATGCTAATGACTTTTTCAAATTCGTCTAACACCAATTCCGACGTAATAACGACTTGCTTTAGAAGTTCATTGAGCGATGTTAAGTGTGCGTCGGTTAGCCAAAAATATTTGTCGGCCAACTTTGTAGCTTGAGTGACCAATGAATTGTAGTGATCTAGGCTAGGTTGCTGATTTGTAATCAGTTTACACACGCTGTAAATATCAGAAATGCCGCGCACTAATTCGGGGTTGCCAATTTTACCAAAAAAGGAATCGTCGACAGGCTGGTTGCTCGCGTGTTCTTCGCTGCAAAATGGCGTTTGCCAAATTTGCATGGCGTGCACACGTGATGGTTCGCTTTCTGCATTGAAAATAACCGCACGTCCGTCGAGGTAAAGACTTTGACCGTGACCGTAAATTGGATTTTGCAGCGTTCTGGTGATTAGGTTGTAGCTGAAAAGTGCGTATTGACCTTCGTTTGGCTCATAGAAAATATATAAATAATCTTCGCCGTTAGGAGATTTAACAATGCGGTGCAATTGCAAATTCTCGGCACTATCGTCAAAACTCTTGTTATCACCATTTTGCAGGTAATAACCACCGGGGAAAATAATACCGTGATCTTCAGGCAGTTGGATACACGACAAACCAATGGCGTCTTGGCGCAATACGGTTTGTGTTTTGATATTAAAGATAAAACACTTAAAACTGTTTTCGCGATAAGGCTTTATCTTCAATAAAATAAGGTCGCCAACTTTGGCGTAATGCAATTGCAAATCATCTAGCGATTGGTGATCATCATCCACCGGTTCTTCGAGTATCGCGGCACCAGAGGCGGTATTATTCTCTACTTTTATCGACAACGTGCCGTTCAAATTGTCGATAAAAACACTATCAAAAAGATTGTAATGGGGGTGTGCGCCATGATCTTGCTGTTCGCGTGATGCGCGTAGCCACTCAAAATCAAAATTGTCTGCTTGCTTTATATCTCGCTCACCGCGATTGTCGATATAAGTCACTTGTTGGTTGGCGTCTATGCCCCAACGAAAGACTCGAACGTCGGTAACATTATCGCCTATTTGAAATGACGCAAATACTTTGCTGCCTTGGCGAAAAACATGAGTTAAAAAAGACTTTTTATAATAAGCATATAGCTCATTAAAATCAGTCACAAATTTGTCATCGTCTAAAAAGCTACCTTGCTGAGGTTGGTCGGTAATTTCAAATTGACCGTCTACTTCTTTTAATTGATGCAAACTAAAAACATCACTCACCGTGATGTTACGCGCCAAACCAAGAAAAACGTTATAACCAAACAATAAGGTATCACCAATGGCGGCAATATCGCGAGCCACACAGTTATGCTCGGTACGCACGCGCACGCGAGAATTGACCTGCATTTCGGTTGCTCCGAAATTGTCGATACGTTGTTGGTTAAGTTGTTCTAATTGGCTGTGTAATTCGCTGCCTAGTCCGTTAAGTCGGCGCTGAATAAGGTCATAAGAGCCACCTTGAGCGACGGCTTCATCGACACTATTATTTGTAGTTTCACTCATTATTGTTTCATGCTCCGTGCGTTAAAGTCGCTGACGGTGCGTATTTCAACGCACCGTCGGTCAACCTAGATTCGGCGGTTGAGCGCGAGGAAATAGTGTATCTATCTGATTTGATTAGCGTAGTAAAAAAGCGCGTTGTCACCTTATTGGTGACGAGTTGCTTTTTCACATAACTAGGCGAATCAAGGAGATGCGCTATGGCCCGTGATTTAACTGCTGAATTTAGGTTATATTAACCTTTTTTATTTAACGCAAGGTTTAGCATGTTGGCTAATGCGCTACGTTGACCCTCATCGGCACTATTTAAAGTCGACATTAATTGCGTCATGCTGAGGTTCTTTAACGTTTCACTTGATTGCGCCGCACCAGATAATACGCCTTTAAGATCTTCAACTAAATTACGGTCGCCATTTAGGTGATCTTTTAACAACGCTTGCACGGTTTCGCTTTCGTTAACCAAGCCGTCTAACGATTTACCCACGGTGATAGATTTCATGAATTGATTTAGGAACTCGCCATCCCCACCCATGATATTGATATTGGCATTACCCAACGCCGAGGCCAATACATGCGCTTGCTTTTCGGCTAAATCAACACTAGTAGATAACTGCGCTAAGGTTAATTCACGTTCTTGAGTCAAACGTAAACCAAAGGTTTCAAAGGCGCGTGCATCGTCGGTCATTGCATTAAGCACGTCTTGCTTTTCACGTAAGCCTTTTGCTTCGGCTAGTGCTTTCTCTTCAATGCCTTTAGCTTCTGCGGTAAGTCTTTGCTCTAATACTTTGGCTTCGACTTCACCTTGCAATTCAAAGGATCTGGCTTGCGCTAATTGCACCTGCGCTTCAGCTAAACCACTGGCCGCTATTTCAGCCTGGTGACCATCGGCCAAAATCTTTTTCGCTGCGGCATGTTTCGTTGCTTCAAGTAATTTAGCTTCTGCCATGGTGGCAATTTCACGCGCTTTATATTCACTTGCTTGTTCTTGCGCTTTTGCCGCTTCAATGTCTTTAACTAAAGACTCTTCGGCTTGTGCTTTAGCATTAATAACTTGCTGGTCTTTGTCTCGGTTGGCTGCCGATATAACGCGTAAATCTTTAATTAACTCTTCTTGTTCGGCAACGCTTTTGTCAACGGCAATGCGTTCACGCTGCACTTCCGCAATATTTTTACGCTCAACTTCTAACGCTTTCTCTTTATTGATACGTAATATTTCAACTTCGCGCTCACGATCTATCGCCTCAATTTGACGTACACGAATAACCTTTTCTTCTTCGACTGCCACAACACGCAAACGATTTTGCTCAGCAATATCGGCTTCACGTTGCATGTTTTGTTCGGCAACGGCGATGACTTGTTCTGTCTCTATGCGTGCTTGCTCAGACTTGCGACGTTCTTCTTCGTATACTTTAGCTGTTTCCGCTTCTTCTCTTGCTCGCACCGTGGCAATTTCTCGTGCTTGTTTAGCGGTGGCATCTGCTAGCTGGCGCTCAAGCTCTAAACGTTTTTCGTCGGTTTCTGTATCTTGGCGCTTGATACGAATTTCTTCTTGGCGTTTAAGAATATTGGTTTGTACGTTTTGTTCGGCGGTTAATTCAGTAATGCGGCGAATACCTTCGGCGTCCATGATGTTATTTGGATCTAAATCGTGGATTGATGTTTGCTCTAGGAAATCAATCGCCACATCTTCTAATACGTAACCTGATAAATCTTGGCCAATAACGCTTTTTATTTTATCTCGAAAGTCATCACGTTGGGTGAATAGTTCGACAAAATCTAATTGCTTACCCACTGTCTTTAGTGCTTCTGAAAACTTAGCTTCAAACAGATCTTGCAAGGTTTCTAAAAATGACGAGCGTTCACAACCAACTTGTTTCGCAACGCGTAAAATATCTTCTTTGGTTTCGTTCACTCGAATATAAAAAGTGATGATAATGTCGGCTCTAATATTGTCTCTACAAATAAGACCTGAACGACCTTTACGCTCTAATACCATGCGTTTGGTTGAAATATCCATCACTTCTTTTTTATGAATGATTGGAATGACTATGCCGCCAGTGGTGCTTATTTCTGGTTCTGCGCGCAGTTTATTGATGATTAAGGCTTGGCCTTGTTCAACCTTATGATAAAACTTAGCCACCATAACTAGCAGCCCAAAAACAATGATGACACCGGCAGCAATTGCCATGAATAGTGGTTCCATTACCATGTGTAAATCCTCTTTAAAACAATATTAGTGAGCCATTAAAAATGGCATAAAATGAAATGATGTTAAATCTTATTAAAATGGCGACTCAAAAGGCACGACAACATAACTATGACTATTTGGGTCATAATCTATCACCAGTGCTTTGTCGCCTAGATTGAATTTATACTGCTCGTCGCAACGCACGTCGACAAGTAGCTCGGCGCCAGCATTCATAATGCGTGCTTGGCCGAATTTATAGTCGACAGTAGCGGTGGCAATAGTTGCCTCACTGCCGACTAGTTTGTTACTGCTCACCGCTTCGACACTTTTAAACATGCCTCTTAGTGGCTTAATAAGCACGGCGGTAATAGGTAGGCTTAAATAAAAT
The DNA here is from genome assembly GCA_013214905.1 of Psychrobium sp. GTDB lineage: Bacteria > Pseudomonadota > Gammaproteobacteria > Enterobacterales > Psychrobiaceae > Psychrobium. The sequence goes on from JABSRV010000035.1 coordinate 7,982, forward strand.
ATAGCCACAGTAGTTACTGCGCCCGCACCATAATAAATAATGCCGCTGGGCAGCAAAGACAGTAAATATAGTTGACTATAAAAGCTGACTAACCAGCCGATTAGCGAAATTATGCTGATAACGATGGTAAAAGGAATGCCTGAGATACCAAAAGTCAGGAAAAAACCACTTAGCCCACCAATATCACTGTCGGCGTCTAGGTCTAAATTCATGTCGATATCAGGCGCTAGATCTAAATCGATGAGACCTATCATACCGACAAGCCAATAGATAAGAACAATGCCCAATATGACGGAATAAACAATGGTCGGAAATGTTGTGGATACAGCCAATAGCTCTTGCATAATCATCCTTAATTTTTTGATATTGAGCAGGGTACTCAATTATAGCTCAGTTTTTAATATAGACCCGTGACATAATATGTCAAGGGTGCTGTGCTATTTATTTGTAGGCGACAATGTATCGCAAATCTAAATGATAATCACCAAAATATATAAATAATATTATTTATATACAAAGGGATATGATGTATTTAGCATTGTTTTTTATGTGGATATAACAAGTTTTCGGTGGAAACCGTGTGCCAATGAAATAGTGATCAAGTGCTAGTTTATTCAAGTTATAACTAAGTTCTACAAAGAATATGAAAGAAAAAAGCACTAGCACTGTCTTTAACAGCAGTGTGCAATCCTAATTTAGAAGAGAATCAAATGAGTTATTTAAAGAAACAATTTATTGCATTTTTTGCTAGCTGTTTCTTCGTTCTATTTTCAGTAAATAGCCATGCAGAATCAAAAATGTCAACGTCATACTTTAGCAGTGTTGCTGTTTCTGGTTATGATACCGTGGCATATTTTTCTGAGCAAAAAGCCACTAAAGGAGATAGTGATTTTTCGGTAAAGTATCAGGACGCAACATGGCATTTTAGTAGTAAAAAAAATGCCGATTTGTTTAGCGCCAATTCAAAAAAATATGCGCCACAATTTGGCGGCTATTGTGCATGGGCTATTTCGAAAAATCATATTGCTAAATCTGATCCCTTGGCTTGGAAGATAATAGACAACAAGTTATACCTGAACTACGACTTTGAAGTGCTGGCTATGTGGTTAAAAGACCCTAAAAAACGCATTGAAATGGCTAATAAAAATTGGCATTCGATATTGGAATAATGGCTTTTAAGTCGAGATAAACAAATGGAAAACAAAATAACAAGCATCTTTAGTTGGGTTGTCGTGGCTTGGATCTGCAAGGTGTTTTTGTCCTCGCTGCCATACAAATTTTCGGGGCATCCAGATACTCAACATATTTTTTGCACCATTGGTTTATGGATGCAAGACACCATATCACCTGCATTAGGGCAATGGTTTGTGGACAATGGTGCGGTAGCCGTTGGTGTTGTCGAGCTTGTTGCTGCACTCGTTTTATTGTCACCTATAATGATGATGCTGTTAAAGAAACTGAATATTGTGGTAAACGCGCCATCGCGTGAATTAATTCATTTATTCGGCGGTGTTATGTCGTCAGGCATCATGGCTGGTGCGGTATTTTTCCATTTAGTCACGCCTCTGGGTATTGAAGTGCTGCATAACGGACAAAGTGATGGTGGCTCACTATTTTACGCCGCGGTGTCTATTCTTGTCTTGGGTTTGTTGTTGGCTATTTGCAATTTCCTAAGTTTACGAACCCCTAAGTAGCGCTATGTTTATTCGCATATTATTAGTCATCAGTTATCTTTTTTATTGCATTAAAATGTTGATTAAACCGTGGCATTATTTTCGCCTCAACGAATATTACTTAAACCAAAGCAAGGGGCTTTTTTCTAAGTTAGATATTGATAAATAGATCCCGCCGCAGTGGTTATTAACACAATGGGTTGACGAGGCTAGTCGCCAGCCCAAGAGTTATCCTGTTTTTGTTAAACCCGAGTGGGGACAAAACTCACAAGGAATAGGGCGGGCGGGCAACCTAAGCCAGTTGGCTCAATTGCGAAATGAGCGCGGCGAAACCTCTGTTCAATATTTGATTCAACAAGCGGATGTTGGTGAGATTGAATTCGAAATATTCTCGATATCCGATCATCAAAATTTGTCTGAATCGGCGGTTTTATCACTCACTCAAGTGCATAACTGCAGTGGTAATAAATATCCGATCAATGGCATTTACAATCAACAGACTAGTTATCAAGAGTTAACGCCAGATTTGACGTCAAGCCAGCGTGAAAAATTAGCCTCCATGATTAGTCAGATTGCTCAGTTTAAAATATGCCGAGTTGGCGTGCGTGCTAACTCTTTACAAGCTCTGATAGAAGGAGATTTTCAGGTAATAGAAATAAACCTGTTCGTACCTATGCCTATTAAACTATTACCAAGGTGAGAAACCAAACAATGTGCTAATCAGTCGAGGCTTGTTACTAAAAGAGCGGTCTACCTAGCGCACACCTAGTGAGTTAGCTAAAGCGTTATCAGGCATTGCATTAACAAACTATGCACCCTTTAGTTTATTGGTCTTAGGCTATGAGTCTGATAAAGCGTTAATTTCAACACTCATTTCAGTGCTGTGGACTTGGGATGGTAAAACGCTGACGAAAACTAAGGCGAGTAATCCTTTTACGTCATCATCGGTTGAGTTTGATAAAGTACACGGGGCGCGTATGCAGTTAGCGGATGTTATGCTCAACAAATCTAAGTGACAAGATCACATCGATTATCATCAAAGTTATCAGCCAAGCAAAGGTTATCTATCGGTTTGCATGCATCGCGATGATGCAAAGTCGGTCAGCTTAAGTCACATCGCAATTGGGGGAAGTGGTTAGATTTTCATTATAAAAATGGCTCGCCATGTGCTGACATGCCATTGAGCAATGTTCGATTAGCACTACTCTCTGATTAACACTAACGTCAATAGAACCAAGGCCGCTTACGCAGTAAGCCTTAGTTCTATCAAATCATTACACTATCTCATGGTACAAAACTCTTCACCCGACGTTGGATGAATAGCAACAGTGCGATCAAAATCTGCCTTAGTGGCGCCCATTTTAATGGCGACCGCAAACCCTTGAATAATTTCATCACTGTTAAAACCAATGCAATGCAGGCCAACGACTTTCTCGTTATCTCCCGCACACACTAACTTCATGCGAGTTGGCTGACGATGTTGAGTGATGGCGCTATACATCGCGGTAAATTCAGACGTATATACCTTTACGTTGTCTTGGCCATGTTTGGCAATCGCGTCGCTCTCGCTTAATCCAATAGTGCCAATAGGCGGATGACTAAACACCACGGTAGCAATGTCGCTATAGTCTAAGTGCGCGTCTTCTTTATTATTAAATAAACGTTCAGCCAAATGACGACCCGCTGCCACGGCAACAGGGGTAAGCTCAACCTTGCCTGTTACATCGCCAAGCGCGTAAATGCCATCGACATTTGTATTTTCATACTTATCACTTGGGATATAGCCTTTGCTGTCAGTAGTAATTCCAGCCGCTGCTAAGTTTAGCGCTTCGGTAACAGGGCGACGACCAATTGCCCATATCAGGCAATCAACCTCAATGCTTTTACCATTGGTGAATGATAATGTAAGCGAGCCATCGGCATTTTTTTCCACGGCGTGCGGCACACTTTCAGTGTGTAACGTTGGGCCGTTAGTCGCCATAATTTCGACCAAGGTATCGCTTAAAATAGGATCGAAGTTACGTAGAGGTTTACTCTTTCTAACCACTAGGTGTGTTTCGCTGCCAAGGGCGTGCAGAACACCCGCTAGCTCAACCGCTATATAACCCGCGCCGACAACAGCAACACGTTTTGGTTGCTCATTAAGCTCAAAGAAACCATTAGAATCAATGCCATGTTCGCTACCGGGGATATCAGGAATAACAGGTGTGCCGCCAACCGCAATGGTGATGTGTTTGGCGCGATATTGTTGGCCATTAACTTCAACCGTATTTTTGTCGACAAACTTGGCGTAACCGTTGATAACTTTGACGTTATTCTTTCCTAATACGCGATCATAAGACTGATGAATACGACCAATATAAGCCTGACGTTCTTTAACGAGTTGCGACCAATTAAAGCCGGTTTGTTCAAACTCAAAACCGTAGTCTTTGGCATAATGAAATGCTTCAGCAATGTGGCCTGCATACCACATGACTTTTTTCGGTACACAACCGACATTAACGCAAGTGCCACCAAGATCTTTAGCTTCAATTATCGCGCACTTTTTACCATGCATTGAGGCTCTGTTTGCGCTGGCGATGCCGCCGCTGCCGCCGCCAATAGAGATATAGTCAAATTCTTCGATCATTTTCATTTCCTAAATAAGTGCATATTTTGCTTTACGGTATAACTTGATGCGGCATAAAACAAGGACTAGAACCATATAATATAATCATTTGGCTGTGTTGCGAAAAAGCATAGCCTGCTTGGGTCCAATATCGATTTTTAATACCTCGTTCACAAGGATAATAATCATCTTGTAAAGACCACAAAACCTATTCCTGATGGTTGTCAGCATGTCTCACTTACATAAAATGCGAATGTTAGTTCATAATATTGGCTCTTACTGATAACTACATTGGTGATGCACGTCACACATTTACGTATTGGTATTTAGTGAGCTAATATCACTTTTAGTTAATAAGCCAATTGAAATCAATTCGTTACATTGCATGTTATCATTTAGGTCGTAAATTCAACAGTTTACGTGTTTTTAGCGATAGACATCACACTATGAACTGCTGTAAATTCCAAAAAAATTGATACACATCTCATAAGTCTACAAATGTAGTCAAGTTTGTGTGAGCTATGTCATCAGTTTGGTCGTTACCGACCATCTTGCCGCGTGCAAACTTTGCAGCAGCACAATAATAAAATGGAATACATCAATGAAGATCACGTCTACGTTACAAGTAGGAGCCTTAAGCCTTGCTATTGGGTTTTGTAGCGCCGCACACGCTGAATTAATTATCACCGAGTATGTCGAGGGGAGTTCTAGCAATAAAGCCGTTGAGCTTAGTAATATGGGCACCGAAGTATTACCGCTTGATGGCTATGTATTACAGCTTTACTCAAATGGCTCAACTGAGTCGAAAAATCAAGCTGCGCTTAGCGGCGTATTAGCGGCTGGTGCAAGTATTGTCATTTACAACAGTAAAGCAGATGACAGTTTCAAAAAGCCAGCGCCAATGGGTGTAGAATCTAACGTTACTTGGTTTAATGGGGACGACGCCTTAGTCTTAACCTTTAACGGTGCCGTGGTTGATAGTTTTGGTGTAGTAGGTGAAGATCCAGGTAGCGCGTGGACCTCAGGTGATTTCAGTACCAAAGAACGCACACTACGCCGTGTTGCAAGTGTGGTTACTGGTGATACCGATATAAGCAATGACTTTCCAGACGTGAGCGAATGGCAGGTATTTCCTGCTAACACGAGCAACGGCCTTGGTTGTCCGGGTGTTGACGCATGTGATGGCAGCGAGACGCCAACCTTACCAACTCAACCTACATTACCTGTGGACTCAACACCAACACTTGATTCGCCACTAATATTCTCTGAATACATTGAAGGCGGCAGCTACAATAAAGCAATTGAAATAGCTAACACGTCAGATGCAACCATTGAACTAGCGGGTTTTAAGGTAGCACTCTATAAAAGTGGCGCAACTGAAGAATACAGCCACTACAATTTAACGGGTTCGTTGGCGGCTAAATCTGTATTTGTACTTTATAATAGATCTGCTAATCCTGAATTCAAAATATTGGCGGGCGCGGAATCAACTGTTACAGATTTTAACGGTGACGATGCCTTATTGCTAAGTTTTAACGGCGCTATTGTTGATGTGTTTGGTCGTATTGGCAATGATCCTGGTAAATCTTGGACCGATGGCGATTTTAATACCAAAGATAAAACATTACGCCGTAGTGTTTCTATCATCAACGGCGATAAAATCACTAATGATACGTTTCCTGGTGACGCACTAAGTGATTGGGTTGTCTTCGATAAAGACACGTATGCAGGACTTGGCTGTTATGGTGACAGCGAGTGTGATGCCGATCGTATACCGCCACCAACCTATGACGAATGTACTAACTGTCCAGCAGTCGACAAAGTAGCCGACGCGTCAACTTTTGATGAAAACATTTATTACACCAACGCAATGATCGCTTCATCTGAAACGCTACGCAGCGCAATTTATAGTGATATTAGTAAAGATCATAAACAATTAACCTACTCAGAAGTGTGGACTGTATTAACCCATTCAGATGAAGATCCTAATGACAGCACCAAGATAGTACTTATTTATTCTGGACGTTCAACAGGTAAAGGTTATAACGCAGGTTTTGTTGGTAACAATGCTGACTCATGGAACCGCGAACACGTTTGGGCGAAAAGCCATGGTTTTCCAGATTCATCACAGCTAGGTTACACCGATGCACACCATTTACGTCCTGCTGATGCGTCAATAAACTCTTCGCGTTCAAATCTTGATTTTGACAATGGTGGTGAAGCGTTAAGCGAAGCGCCTGAAAACTTCAAAGACAGCGATTCATTTGAGCCTCGTGATGAGGTTAAGGGTGATGTTGCACGTATGATGTTCTATATGGACGTGCGCTATGAAGGTGCAACTGGTGAGAATACACCAGATCTTGTATTGGTTGATATGGTCGGAACACAAACGTCGAAGTTAGCCGATGGACCAGCGAAATTTGGTAAGTTATGTACATTGTATGCTTGGCACCAGATCGATCCGGTAAGTGATACAGAAACTCACCGTAATAATGTGGTCTATGAATATCAAGGAAACCGTAATCCGTTTATTGATAATCCACATTGGGTTCAAGATATATTTGGTGCAGCCTGTGGTGACGCGCCAGTGGTTGTTGTCAATACCCCATCAGTTATTACCATGCCTGTTACCGACGCTGTATTGCCTGGTAGCGTTGTATCAATCACGCCAGTAGTGACTGACGAAGACGGTGATACCTTAACCTATTTGTGGAGCCAAACAGCAGGTGACGAAGTAGCATTTGATGCCACTGCCGAGACACTCAGTTTCACTGTTGCGACAACCGCTAAACCAGGTAGTGTGAGCTTTACATTAACCGTTAGCGATGGCACAGACAGCATTGACTCTACAACCGTAGTGGAAATTCTGGCAGAAGAAAAAAGCAGTAACGGCGGCAGTTTTGGTGTGTTATCAATATTGTTGACTGTTCTTGTTTGGACTAGGCGCCGTCATAACATAGCGCTTTAATTGGTATTATACTAACTCCGTTAAATTATCGGAGTTGGTATTAATTAATGCACGCCATTGCTTTCATGTAATGGCGTTAATGCAAGGACTGGCTCATCAATGATGTGTTGTGGTCAGTTTTTTTGGAGAGATTTTAGGGTAACCAATACAGAAAAGAGAGACGATTAACAGCACGCTATACTCAATTCCATTAGAACCCGATCAGACAACACCCCCCCCGTGTTAGAGGTGTATCAACACTAATCCCGTAAAATAAATGACAATATAAGCGGCACACATATAAGGTGTTTTTTTCCCCGTTATTAATAATGGAGAACCGATTATTTCAAAAATCGTTACAGCTAAAGTGATACTAACTATGACTCGCAATGATGATCCCCAGAATACTCCTCAATAAGATGAATGATAATTCTTCTCTAGTTTTCACTGAATTCATGTATCAACTTTCCCCTGATTATTCTATGGCTTCATTTAAGGCTAAGTCGGCTTTTCTTCACTGACAAGCAGGTTGATGAACTTTTCAAATCGTCTCTGTCTGGTTTCGGGTTTCTTTGCACTTGTTAATCCGTGTGCAATAACACAGCGGCTCGACTTAGTGAGCGTTTCAAAGAATGCTTTCGCGTTGGGCTTATTATCTAATGCTGCGAGGAAATCCGCCGGCACTATCATTTCACTTACCGTATAGGCACTTTCCCACCTGCCGTCGGCCTTAGCCGCGCGAACGTGCAGAAGTCCTGTCTCCTTCATTCTACCTTCGTTTATTAAACGCTCGATATGCTCGGTATTCCTTTTAGACCAATTGCTTCGAAATTTTCTTGGGGTGATCCGTTGAAGATAGGATTGGTCATCAATTGACTTCTTAACGCAATCTATCCAGCCCCAGCACAGCGACTCAATCACCACATCGTCTCAAGTCACACTCGCAATGCCAGTCTTTTTCTTGAACATCTTCACCTAAAGTTCACTCTCGGTGGCGTGATTTATCTGAAGCCATAGGCCAAGCTCTTTAGGTGAATCAAATGTCATGATTGTTACTGGATCGGGCTTAGGCATAAATTAAATTCTCTTTGGTATAATCGCCTAAATAGGCTTAAGTTTATTAGCTGAAACTAAGATAATAAAGAACGAATATTTTTTCACATGAACTCCATGTCGGTGATTGATTAAATTTCTAACGTCCGCAAAATCTAGGGGTAATACTAGCGCCTTTCCATTTACCACCAATGTAATAGCGTTGCGAATCGAACGTGATGGGTTTGTTATGTACTTCTTGGTGCAAACATAATTATTGCCATGCCTGCTAATGCAACCGAACCACCAATAATATCCCACATTGTAGGCTTCACTCCATCAACCCCCCAAAGCCATAATATGGCGACAAAAATGTAAACACCGCCATATGCCGCATACACACGACCCGTCGCAGCTGGGTGAAGAGTCAGCAGCCAAGCAAATAATGCAAGACTTATAGCGGATGGAATGAGTAGTAATATGCTCTTATCTTGCTTAAGCCAAAGGTATGGCAAATAACAGCCAATAATTTCAGCGATGGCTGTAACCGCAAAAAGAGAGATTGTTTTTAATTCAAACATAGTATTCCTCAAATCTCATGACCGGCTCATAAGCAATGCTGGCATTTGTTTTGCGATTGTATGACAAAACGCGTGACCTTGTTGCGAATCCATTATTGGGGTTGTATGGATAATAAATAGATCAAATGAGCATTCCGTTTGCCAGCATCACCGGCAGTAAAAAGGTTGTCGATAATACCAAAGACCCTGTCAGTATTAAAACGATAGAGCAAACACCAGCGTGAAAAATAAAAGTTTTGGGCCTAGCCAGAGGGTGTAAAAATAATTGTGTAACTGCTCATTATCTATAACCTACAAAAAGCCAACTGTAATTTGTCCGACTTGAAAACCTTTGTTATAAGGCTCTACAACCAATTTTTTTACGAACATTTTGTAAATCTTCAGGCTTTATTTTATTCATAGCATCGTTTGGTATATTGCCAGACTCTTCTCTAATAACTTTATATTCTTTAGAGTTTGGATTAGATACAAACCACATTACATAGCCACAGTGTATTAGATTATTATCATAACTGCTCTCATAATCTGCTGCTATGTAAACTCCAGAATGTGGTGAATTATCTGGGTTGTTATACATTGTTAAACGCCAAACATTCCTATTAATAAGATTACCACTTTCATTGAAATAATCTGATTCTTTCTTCTTCCACGAATTGAAATCACTGATTTTTTTCATGGAGGGAGCCATCATTTCGTAAGCTATTTTAAAGCTTCCCTCTTCTTTACTTTGTATAAATTTATTCGTCATTTCATTAACAAGTCGTTTTATGTCGATTTCTTGATTTTTAGATATTTCAAATTTACTTCTTGTAGGCGTAATCTGCACTGCACCAGAACAAGTAATGTTTTGTACAAAAGTAAATGATGAGACCTCTCCATCTACTGAAATTGGCTCCTGACTTTCAAATTTATATTTACCGTATATGGGATTCATGCCTTTACAGATTTTTATTGCGCTATCGTATATAGCCTGTTGAGCCTGTGCTATTTCAAGAGGAACTTCATTCTTCAGGATAAGTTCGTATTCAGGCGTTTGTTATGTGTGATTCACACTCGTTTATTATTAAGCAGTTTATTTAATTCACACGAATTAATTAAACCATTATCATCAATCTCTAGAAAAAATGGCATTTGCCAACGCTGAGTTTTCTTGCCCGATTCAGAAAACACCTTAGTTCCAACAATTCCTCTATCTTGACTCCACGGAGGAAACACTCTAAATCCTGTTTTTCCTTTACTTTTGACGGAAGAGACAATTCCTTTTTCAATTAAAAGTGAGACGGGAAAAATAAATATTCCATATTTAGATCTATGTTCGAGCGCTTCCGAAATATTAGAATGACTCTCTACATGTATAAATAAATAATCAAGCTCACTCGATGTTAATGGTATAGGTTTATTGCCATTAGCGCTCTCTAAACCTGGTCGCTGCCAAACAGTCAAAAATGCGCCCGGCCTATCTGAAGTTACTTTACCTTTCCGATAAACAATACTTCTATCGTTTAGGGAAAAATTTAATGCTTCATATTTAGAACTCTCAGGGACTGAGTCTAACTCAACTTTTTTAGTTATTTGATAACCTGCTGGCACAAACACTTTAACTAATAGAGATTCCAATTCATCACGATAAATTTTATTTATCAAAGAAATACCTTTTTCGATTTAAATACTATTAAGCTATAAACATGAAACTAGCCCAAACACCTAACGCAGCGGCTGCGTGCTGGCGCTGTTTTTTCGTGTTTATTGCAAAAAATCCGACAGATTTAGCAATCCAACTGACTTGACTTGTTAGCGCCTAATAAACGCCAGGCGCTGCAGAGAAGTACGCTATATACAACGAATTCAGCAAAGCGTTGTAGCAGCCCACGAAATTCAATCATCGACTCATCTAACATGAATACAAACAAAACTTGCCATAGAACGGACAAGCCAACCCAAAGTATTCGGTGGGAAATTGATATTTTAGGTGTAAATGAAAGAAGGAACAATCCGATCGACGTCGATAGAAAAGTAACAACCGCAAGAGTATTATGGAGCAACTGGCTAACGCTACCGTCAACACTGCATCCGACATCGCATGGTGCAAAGGCAGAGCCTATGTAAGCTATAGGTTCTGCCATGAGAAGCCAATATCCCATACGACTTATCCCACTCACTGGAGCTTTAGAGGCTGTAACAATAAGTAAACTACCAGCTAATACACCAAATAAACAAAAACCAAACCAGCTTATAACATGTGCATAATCTGTGCCTGTCGCATTGAGCTCACTAATAAATTGGGTTATGTGTGAGTATTCTGCTTTCAACGCTGCACCACCAAATAACATGATGAGATAGCTCAGGATAACTATAATTATAAGCCAACGTACATTCATAATTTTACCAGTATATATAGATGATTTTTAGTCGCTAACGCTCGCCTAAGTCGCAGATAATGCTGTTTTCTCTGGTTATTTCAGCAAAAAATTAGACCGTGTTAGCTGTCGGATTGAGGTTCTTGTATATGCTTTTACTTTTCATTGAGTGATTTGAAGTACCGACTTAATGTCTGGACGCCAAATTTAGGTGCAGTCATATCCATAACCAATACATTTAAGAAAAATTCAATAGGTCCAAATTTATTAGGGTTTAACAATAGCTTGCATAGCTTTAATGAGCCACTTCGCACCCAATCAGGAATAAACGTTATTTTTACAGGTTTACCAACAGCTTCAAATGCAATATTTGCAAGTTCCACTTGAGTGAACATTTCAGGTCCACCCACTGAAATTTCTTTTTCAACACTATCGATTGCACCTATGCACACTTCGGCCAAATCATCTCCATGTATAGGATTTGATTTATATCCCCCATCACCAAACAAATAAACCCGTCCCTTATTAGCCATGTTATATAACTCAGTCATGTCTGAGAAAAAGCCTGTCGGCCTCACTACACAATAATCCAAACCCGATTCACTGAGCTGTTTCACAAATTTTTCTTTGGCTTCGAAAATTTTCAGATGTTTAAGTTTATCTCCATGAAAAGCAGATACATATATAAATTTTTTAACACCACTACGCTTAGCTTCGGTAAGTAGGTTTAAGTTTGCTTGATAATCAACATCCATATAAGACAAACCATCTTGCTGTCTTGTTATTCCTAGTGAAGAAATCACAACATCAATCCCTTCACAACAGTTAATTAAGGAAGCCGCATTGGTCAATTCCGCTTCAAATATATTAATATTTTGTTGGAATTGTTCAAGCTTTGTTGAGCTACGCGCCAAGGCAACGGGTCGAATACCTTTGTCTACAAGGTTTTGAATAATGAACTTGCCCAAATAACCCGTTGAACCTGCCACTAATACTCGTTTCATTGTTTATCTCCATAAAATTTACTAAGCTGCTAGGTATATAACGAGGCTGTAGAATTTATCTTTTACGAAAAACAGCCATTCAAATTTGATTTGTTTACGCCTCAAAACGCGAAGCTATGTAATATCTAGCGCTTTTAAAAGGTAAATATCCCTAGAAAGCGCGTACTTATTTTACCGTGAAATTCATTTTTTATAAATTCTACAGCCTCAACGCCCGACTAATCGGTGGATCAAATGGGCGCTTCTTTTTGCTCCGCAAAAAATGTGACCGTATGCGGAATCCGCATTTAGTCGTTTGTTATAAGCAGTTTACTGATAATCTGCAAGACTGAGTTTTTCTTTCCTACAAACATTAATAATTGCATCACGTTTAGCTAAGCCGCGGAGATATCTAGCTAAATGATTAAACGATAAAGGTGGCTTAGTCAATTCATCAGCCCAAACTGCCAACATAAATAAAAAATAATCACAGGCACTGATCGATTGCCCGATGAGAAAATCTCTATCTTCAAGCTCACTATTAAGTAGCTCAAACATTGCTGTTATTCTAATTTCTTGTGCCGTAACAATACTCGAAACTGATTTAACATCTGTTGTATGTTTTTGAGGATAAAAATATACCATCAGTTCTGCTTGAACAGTATTTGTTAAATACATCATCCATTGAAAAAATAATGCTCGATTTTTATTTCCAATTTTGGGTATTAAGTTTGAAGTAGGGTGTGATTCAGCTAAATGCACACAAATCGCTGGACTCTCAAAAATAGCTAAACCATCATCAATTAGAGTTGGAATTCTTCCTGCCGGATTTAAAGCTAAATATTTAGACGATTTTTGTTCATTATTTTTCTTATCTACAGTAATTAATTCAAAATCGACACCCAGATCTTCGAGAATAAAGTGAGGCGCCATACTAGCATTTAAAGGATAATAATATAATTTGTACAAAGAACTCTCCACTTGATGTTGCTTATAACGAGGCTGTAGAATTAACCATTCTCAGCCTGAATTTTATACATAGGCAGACAGTAGTAGATATTATTATGATTATCAACCATTAACTCATTAACTCATTGATCGGTAATAAATGTATTTGATCTTGATCTGAAGGTGTAGATGGCTTAAATGATGATTTTGACGCGGATTAGTGGTCTGGTATCTCTTTATCATACACCCTACGTATTGATTCTTCGCTCATCCCCGTGGGGAGATTTTTCCGCTTACTCATAAGTATCCCTGACTGCTAACGCCTCACACAACAGCCGTTTATGCTGACTTATTAGCAAGTTGACTCCAACACCATTGGAATATCAATCATACCTTCTCTATTGCGAATCCCTTCGGTACGTACGAAACCAAATTTAAGGTACACACTTTCTGAATTAACGGCTGAGTTGACCGTAAATCTACCCTGATTACCATTTTTAAGTGCTTCTGATTTTACACTTTCCCACAACTTACGAGATAGACCCTGCCCTTGATAATCATCACTGACAAAAAGGTGATATAAGTGCGACTTATCTCGAATGCCTGATACACCAATAATTTCATGTTTGTCGTTTGTAGCAACAACATACTCATAGTCATCAGATAAATACTCTGTAACCTTTGATTCTGACATCGACCCTAATAAGATATAGTGCATCGAGTCATCACACGTTGGACAAATATACTTTGCCGTCAAAAAGGTGATAAGTTCACTGATCCCCTTTGCATCTAGGGCAGTAGCCTTCCTTATATTGATGTTCATATTTCCTCTTGCTTGCTAACGAGGCTGTAGAGTTAACCATTCTCAGCCTGAATTTTATACATAGGCAGACAGTAGTAGATATTATTATGATTATCAATCATTAACTCATTGATCGGTAATAAATGTATTTGATCTTGATCTGAAGGTGTAGATGGCTTAAATGATGATTTTGAC
>JABSRV010000350.1 GCA_013214905.1 Psychrobium sp.
TATACCCGTCATCCTTGAAACCGCAGTTTTATTGTCTGCGTTTCGAATCACAATCACTTATAAAACATAAGCTCAGGCGATTAGAAACTTGACGGCTTCACTGCAATTACAATGATATTGGGTATAAGAAGCCCCAACCATACAAAATTTGGCGTTAATTTACTATGTAAAGTCGCCTAAGCGCTTAGTATTTAACTATTAACGCTGTTTTAATGCACATACGGCTAATTTGATGCGCTATTTTATGCACTAGTCGCTAATTTTTAGACTGGTTGAATACTTCACTTCTTCCATCACCACATAAGTACGGGAGTCTTTAATGTTGGGTAACGCTAACAAGGTTTCGTTTAATACTTGTCTGTAGGCCGACATATCCCTGACCCGCGTTTTAAGTAAATAATCAAACTCACCAGACACCAGATGACATTCCAAAATAATCCCTAGTTGCTGCACTGCCTCATTAAAACGATCAAAAACATCGGCACTGGAGCGGGTGAGTTTTATTTCAACATACACTAATAAAGAAGCGTCTAACTGCTGTGGGTCAAGCAACGCTGTGTATTGTCTAATTACTTTATTTTGCTCGAGTCGTTTTACCCGCTCTAAACACGGTGTAGGACTTAGACCAACGCGTTTTGCAAGCTCTACATTTGAAATTCTACCATTGTCTTGCAACTGATTTAGTATATTGCGATCGATGCGGTCAAGTTCCATAAACTACTCTAAAGTTAAATAACAGTATAATATGCTGCAAATATAACAAAGTTAGGTTGATTAAACTAGTTGCGAAGCTTATTGATGCAAAATAAAGTGATTAAAACCAGTACATTTTATTTATGATATATCTCGTTAAATTCTAAAAATAAAAAGGTAATGTTATGCATATCGGTGTCCCAAAAGAAATAAAAAATCACGAATATCGCGTAGGCATGGTTCCAGCAAGTGTCCGTGAACTAGTACAAAATGGACACAGCGTTGTTGTTGAAACAAACGCTGGAGAAGGCATTGGTTTTTCTGATGCTACTTATATTGAAGTTGGCGCGACTATCGCGCAAACAGCCGCTGACGTTTTCGCCGCGGCGGACATGATCGTTAAGGTAAAAGAGCCACAGCCTGTTGAATGCGCTATGTTACGTGAAGATCAAATTTTGTTCACGTACTTGCACCTAGCCCCAGATTTACCACAAACTCAAGCGTTAATTGATTCTAAAGCCGTTTGTATTGCTTATGAAACGGTAACAGATCGCAACGGTGGCTTGCCATTATTAGCGCCTATGTCTGAAGTTGCTGGACGTATGTCTATTCAAGCCGGCGCACAAGCGTTAGAGAAATCTAACCACGGTTGTGGCATGTTGCTAGGCGGCGTCCCAGGTGTTGCGCCTGCTAAAGTTGTTATTATTGGCGGCGGCATGGTTGGTAACAACGCAGCGCAAATGGCTGTTGGCCTTGGCGCTGAAGTAACCATTTTAGATCGCAGTATTGATACGCTTCGTCGTTTAAATGTGCAATTTGGCAACACAGCTAAGGTACTTTATTCTAATGCTGATACGCTAGAGCGTGAAGTATTGGCGGCTGATTTAGTTATCGGTGGTGTACTTATTCCTGGTGCTGCGGCGCCTAAATTAGTGACAAAAGCTCACATTGCTGCGATGAAGCCTGGTTCAGCGATTGTTGACGTGGCAATCGATCAAGGTGGTTGTATTGAGACTTCTCACGCAACAACGCATCAAGATCCTACGTTCATCGTTGATGAAGTTGTGCATTACTGCGTAGCTAACATGCCTGGCGCTGTACCACGTACTTCTACGTTCGCACTTAATAACGCGACATTGCCATATATCCTAGATTTAGCAAACAAAGGCTACAAAGCTGCGCTTTCTGGTAACAAAGACTTCTTAAACGGTCTTAACGTTATCCATGGCAAGATCACTTGTGAAAGTGTTGCCCTGGCGCATGATTTACCATTCGTAACACCAGAGACTGCTATCGCATAATCTGCTGACACGAATAAAAAAGGGAAAGCATGATTGCTTTCCCTTTTTTTTACCTTTCA
Source organism: Psychrobium sp. (assembly GCA_013214905.1). GTDB lineage: Bacteria > Pseudomonadota > Gammaproteobacteria > Enterobacterales > Psychrobiaceae > Psychrobium. The sequence goes on from JABSRV010000350.1 coordinate 2,054, forward strand.
TTTGTAACTATTAAGCGTCTTGCCATGCACAATAGTTACTCTGCCTTTAATAATCGCCGTATGTTGGTCATATAACGCCTAGCTAATTACCCTTTTGCACTTGTAATGCTTGTACTTAGCCCCATCAATCTTTATATTGCCTAGCAAATCGACATACGCGGTAAAACGCACTTACATTTTCAGGAGTCATTCATGAGCGACGTTAAACATTGCCAACTACTTATCTTAGGGTCAGGACCTGCTGGTTACACAGCCGCAGTGTATGCTGCACGCGCAAACCTTAAACCAGTATTGGTTACAGGCATGCAACAAGGCGGTCAATTAACCACCACTACCGAAGTTGAAAACTGGCCTGGTGATGCGAATGATCTAACGGGTCCAGCATTAATGGATCGCATGAAAGAGCATGCTGAGAAATTTGATACAGAAATCATTTTTGAACATATCAACAAAGTAGATTTTTCAAAACGCCCTTTCACCCTTAAAGGCGACAACCTTGAATTTACAGCGGACGCAGTGATTATTGCGACCGGCGCTTCTGCTAAATACATTGGTTTAGACTCAGAAACACAATTCATGGGCCGCGGCGTTTCAGCTTGTGCGACTTGTGATGGTTTCTTTTACCGTGGTAAAGAAGTCGCTGTTGTTGGCGGTGGTAATACCGCTGTTGAAGAAGCACTATATTTGTCAAACATTGCGTCAAAGGTTCATTTAATTCATCGCCGTGATACATTCCGCAGCGAAAAGATCCTAATTGATCGTTTAATGAAAAAAGCAGGCAACGGGAACATCGAGCTGCATTTAAACTCAACGCTTGAGGAAGTTGTTGGTGATCAAATGGGCGTTAATGGCTTGAAGTTAAAGGGGACAAACGGCAATACCGACAGCGAATTAGCGGTAGACGGTGTATTCATTGCCATTGGACATCAACCAAATACTGGCATATTCGAAGGTCAGTTAGAAATGACTAACGGTTATTTAAAAGTACAATCTGGTTT
>JABSRV010000351.1 GCA_013214905.1 Psychrobium sp.
TTATAACAATGGGTAAATATATATTTTTGTCTTATTAGACTAATGTCTATATAAAAAAGCAGTAAAATAAGGGAACTAAAAACTAAACAGTTGATTTGTTGTGTATGTATTTCGTACAAACCCATGCTAGATTACAATCTTAAATGAGTAGGATAGTGAAAAGCGGTAAATATCAGCCATACTTCTGTTTACCCTCATTTGTATTTTCACTAAAGAATAAACAAGATTTAGTAGAAATCTCTGCGACTGTTTATAGGAAATTAGAACAAGATAATCCAGCAAAGGCGGCAGAGTTTATTGCGCAATCTAAGGTCAAAGACGCCTTGCTGAAGAGTATCGCAAGATTTGAACAATATATCGCAGAAAATGAAAACAACTAAAATGTAAGGCGGTTTATGAATGGTCTAGCATTAGGTCGTAGCAGAGTTAATGCTGGTCTAACACCAAGCCCCCAATAAGAATTTTCGAGAGATTCATCAATGAACTTCTTTGCTTGGTTTGGCGAATGCAATCGGACAAAGTCAATATGTGAATACTCATCTGATGCCATCATGTTGAAATGTTTTTTTACGATTGGAATGGTAATTTTGCAGCGTCCACAAAATTATCGATTTTCTACTGAAAAAGGTTTTACGAAACGATTCGACATTGTCAGTATTAGGCCATATCTCTTGCTGAATTATGATGCGCTTAATCGCCCTCTTAAACGCTTGAAATACGGTACGGGAAAACGAATAATCTAGCCCAATTATCGTGGTTACATTTTTCCATTTTAAAGACGATGCTCTTGAATGATTACCATCAAGAACCCAACTATCACTTGATATAGCGGCTTCAATTTTTGAAAAAAAATTACTGTCACTGGCCTCTACCCAATTAGGTTTCGAGAACAACGCGTCCATTTTCCCAGCTTAGCCGCTAAATCTATGCTAAACATAGACTTACCACTGGCGCTAGTGCCTACGACATTAATTTCTCTAGAAAAACTCAAAAACACCTCGCTCACGTTGCGTGATTTTACATCACCAAGGAGTGATAAATATACACATAAAAAAGTTAAAGTGGTTCTAATTCTAAAAAATAAAAATAAACAGTTTACTTTTTCGTCAACTAGGTTTATATTTATCCCGTTAATTATTCATCTCTCGTTTATTTAACTGATTACCCTGAAGGTAATCCTTGTTTTGTCTTTCCCCCTCACAGTCAGTCATCACTTAAATTATTAAGCTAACATTGTTGTCTGAGTTATCGAGATTTTATTCTCGTCTTAAGTTGATATCTATACATATCTAAAAGTTTTCAAACAATAATTCCGCTTTTCTTATTGCTGCGCTAAGCGCAAATTAAAAGAGTATTATTATGTCTTATACCCACAACGGAACGGTTTATTCGATTAAATCACCGGTTACATCCATTTCAGTTAACAACCATAATGTAGTTGTTACCGATCAAAATGGTTCAAAATTTATCGAGTTTACTAATATAACCGATTCAAAAATCTTTTTGGCTTGGATTTATCAAGTCTAAATAGCAGCTAAAATACAGTAATTTAGCCGCCATCGAAACATTAACGCATGGTCGCTAAGTTACTGTTATGTGACTTGGAAACAATCACAATTGCAGTCGAGAACGAATCTAGCACTCGCCAATGAAATTCATTATTAACACCACTTCCTTGATGGATTGAAACCGTCTATTCACCACGAATTCCCAATTTTTGTAAAAGCTTGATATGTTTATTAGAGCTGCCAACGATTCCTATTCTATTACTTCAAAATAAATTGATTGAGATCTTGAACACCATAAATGGTAGTGCCTTGGATTTGAAATATGAGTTGATTGTTGACGGCATAAATTGAATCAAAAGTGGCTAGCACCTCCTCTTCACCGACTATTGAACGCTGCCATAATAGTGCGCCATTATCTTTTGAATACACCGCAATATCATTCCTACCCTGAGTAATAATGAGGTTTTTATACAAGAAAAACTTAGATAACTTCCCTTTGAGCGCCGCTGGGAAATTACTCGTCCATTGTGGTTTATTATTGTTGTTGTAACGAATAACTTTGTTGTCAAAAAAGACATAAATTTCATTGTGATTAGCTATTTTTGCATCGTAGAAGTTGTTAATATCTTGCCAAGCTAGTGAAATGCTCAGGCATTTATTATATCTGGTGGTGATTGGTAATTTGCAGATATGTAACGGGGTTTCTAGACCATCATGAACATAATAGGCTAGCAAGCTTGTTTCTATATTTGATATCAATAGCACATCAACGCCCTCATAGTTATAACAAGGTTTGCTAATATTCTCGGCCGTTTTGTCGTAATTAGCGTATTTAACTTCGCTGATGGCGACCTTATCATTAATGACTATGTGTTCGTGACGTCGATAATGTAAACGTTGTACATAAAAGATTTGTCCATCTGGCGAAAACTGAGGGGCATCGAAGTAGCCACTGCCACGCCATATTAACTTATTACCTTTCTTAACAGCTATCTCTTGAATGACTGAGAAAGTTCCACTGTCGGCTGAACAGTGCTCGGTGTTATATGGCTTTTTAGCCATGTAAACAGTTAAATCACTTTCTACAGGCTGATGGATATGGGTTACTTCAAAATCTATACCCTCAACTTTCTTTTTTAAATCAAAGGTAACGATAACTTGACTATCGACATATTGATTCGGTGCAAGCTGTTGAGATAGTGAGGGAAATGAGCACATTAAAACGGCAAGGCTTAATGTGTATTTGAATAATGAAAGCATGGTGTAGCCAAAATAATACTAATAGTAGTGGTAATATAAAGGCATCTTTGAAAATAGTAAACCGTTCTAAGTAATGAGGTTTTTAATTTTCATCTGCCCAAGCCTCACCCATATAAAACCTAATTCCAAGCTCCTTAGTTCGATCCCTAAAAAGCCTGCCCAGCTGCCCAGCCTGTAAGGAGGGTTGCCCAGCGATTGCTGGAGGTTATCCACCTGCATACCGAACACAGATCCCTAATACAGATCCTAATGCAGATCCCTAATACAGATCCCTAA
>JABSRV010000352.1 GCA_013214905.1 Psychrobium sp.
TTGGCAATGCCGACAACAGATTGGATCTTTTTGCTTGGCGCTAAATTCAGCCCAGCCCAGTTCACTCTTCCTGCAATGGTTGTGAGAAATAGAACAAAGATGGGGCTTTTTTCGTTTTAAGCGCTGTTGGTAATGGTGTCTAATAAACTACGCAAACCAAACCGTACTAACGATAATATCGGAAGCTGCTGCCGCACTTAGGCCAAAGCCCAGAAATTCAACGGTCACTGCAACAAACGTCTCACAAGTACCCATCTTTATTGGTGGTAGGGCTGCCCCTAATTGCTCTTTGCAGGATTACTTAACGAATGCCACAATATTAGAAAGAAATAATTATTGGGTAATGAATCTAATAGCTCTCTCTAATAACTCATCTCGTCCAACCTTAATTCCTACTAATGTGGGGTTCACCACGATATCAGGCACTATGCCAACGCGCTGGGTATGTCTGTCATCAGGGTAATAGATACCAAGGCCTGACATTGCAGTCGCTATATTGCCTGGTAGATAGATACGTGACACATTACCATCAGCCCCGGCAGTGGTACTGCCGATTACGGTAGTATTATCACCGGCCTGCATTGCCATTGCATAATATTCTGCCAAACTCTGTGTATTCTCATTAACCAGGACGACCACCTTATTGCGATAAGTAATCGATTCATCGTCAGTTTTATCCGATTCGTCAAAAAAAACAACCTCTCCCGGATTATCAAGGTTTACGTGAGTAACCTTGGCGAACTCCGTTGCCTCGCTGGTAAAGAATGCACCTAAGGAATGCAAAGAAAATGATCCGGGATATTTACGCATATCAATAATGATTCCCTGGGTGTTGATTAGTTGTTTTTTTAGCCTAGAAACATCTTGTGTCTGTAAGTGTCTCAAATTAATATAGCCAATATTGTCGGATAATAATTTAAAACCTTTGCCATCTTTAGCGCCCCTATACCACGCCCCCATCTTTAACGCCCTAGGATGATATAAACCGAGCGAATGTTTAACTTCTTGCTTATCCCGAATGTAAGTTAATGTTATTGTTTTACTATTGGCACGCAAAATATCATCGGCGATATCTCGCAATAGCGCTGATCGATTAGACGCCGAGTAGTATGACTGCTTACTGTTTACTATGTCATTGATTGTAAAGTCATTAATTTTACTAATGACATCTCCAATTTTCAGACCAGATTGGTGTTTCAGCGCTTGGTTATAATAATCGGTAACAATTAGTTTTCCGGCGATAAACTTTAGTGTAACCGGCGGATAGTAGTTTCCCTTCCAGGCCTCAAGCGCATTGGCCATATTAACAGTGGCATGAGAATCATCAATTTCAGCAATGAGTTGCGCGACGGCCTGCTCATAGGCTAGTTCATCTTTCGCGGCGACAAATCTGGCAATGTACTGCTTGAGCACCCCATTCCAATTCTTGTCGCTCAGATGTTTGCTCGGGAAATAATAATGAATAATATTCCAGTAACGATAAAGCGCCAACAATCTGAAACCGACATCTGGATACTGCATATCCTGATATCGTTTTTCATTTTCAAATATTGGATTACCCGCGCTGGCCTCAGTAGTAACGTAATAATTGGCCCCCTGATGTCTATTGTCATATAAATAGTGTAGTTGCCGCTGCAAGGTTTCTGACAATTCAAATTGCTCGATCCAGTTTAAGTCTGGTTTCAATACCGCGTTTGCTGCCGTCACCTGACACTGTCGGCACAATGCAACTTCGCCAAGGCTAGTGACCCAAGCAGATAGCACTTTATCTCTGCTTGGGCGATCATTGGCGGCTAAAAATTTCGGCAGCACTCTAAAGAGTTCATAGTCCCAGTTATATTTACCCTGAGCGATGGACGGATGATGGTATTTAAGAAATCCCCAAACTTTCCCGAGCAAATTAAGATTATCTATTTGGCGCTCATTGACTAGTGGCAGCGTTATAGCAGAGCCATGATCAAATTGGTGATCTTTTTCTAGTGGCAATACCGGTTTAAGCGGCGCTTTGGCAATAGGCACGCCATCAATGAATAATTGCAGATTATCGAACCACGCTATGCCCATACCGCAAAATTCACCGCCAATAAATATAATCTTCGATTCGTCTTAATTAAAATCTATAGTAAGTTCATATTTGGTCCAATCGGTAGTTCCGCTAACGCCTTTGTCCTTCATATCAGTAGAGGCAATTCGTGGCTGGATATCTATCCATAGACCGGCATAACCCGCACTAACATTTTTTGTTTTGATAAAACCACTGAGGGTGATTTTTTTCCCTTGGTATTTTTGTGGAATGGTATAAGAAATAACGCGGCCAGCTGGGCTATCTCCATGGTATTGGATTAATGCCGAATAGGTACCGCGTTGTGTTACCAGCTTGTCCATAGTTAACTGGTAACCTTCATTGCCTCCAGATGTCCAGCCGATGGCATTTTTCTGCTTAACTTGTTCGAAGTCTAGATTAAATTCAGTAGCTTTTACTGTACCGCAAGTCATCAGGAAAATTAGTAGTAAGCGCAGTAATTGATTCATAGTTATAGTCCTTTACAAACGAATAGTAGAAATTAGATAATAATCTAATTTGGGACAGCCATGGGAATATAATTGATATTCAATGAAATTTAAAGCCGTCAAATTTTTTTCAATAAATTTAGCACCAAAGGACGGAATGTGTAACGATGTTAAGCGGTAGAGTTATGAAGGGAATATAATGCTTTGTGCTCCTGGTCTAAGCATTAGAAAAAGTACTATGAATAGAGAGAAATATGAAATTAATTTAAGCGCCTTAGCCCCTTTACCAAACAGGGCCAAATAGCCTTTGGAGAGGACGCTGTCATTCATTAAGAAATACTTTTGTCGTAGAAGTATTGGCAACGTTCGATACCGACTAGACAAATCCACCTTGATTTTGTTAAACAATATTGGGCTGCATTGCGCCATTGTTCCGTAGCGCTCAAAAACAATCCTTGATGTTCATAGATAACAGCCTTGCGACCAAAGTCTTGTGCTTTATTTCTATCGACAGTCTT
>JABSRV010000353.1 GCA_013214905.1 Psychrobium sp.
ATAACCTCACTGAGTCCACCTAACTATGTCTTCCAATATTCGTGTTCACCCCATAAAAACCCTGCTTTGGTGCAGCGTCATTGGCGCGTCATCTCTACTCCCTTTCAATGCCATGGCGGCCGACACTAGCAACGGTGTTGTGACTAAATACCAAGTTGACTATTTTACTAAATTTAGCCCACAAACCTTGCTCGACATGATAGACAAAATCCCTGGCACCACCTCTATTCTTAATAGCATTAATAACGGTGGTGGTAATAGAGGTTTTGGTTCGACGGGAGATCAAATACTAATCAACGGTAAACGCGTCGCCGGTAAAAACAACAACATTGGCGATGAACTTAACCGTATTCAAGCAAAGAACGTTGATCACATTCAACTGATCCGCGGCACGGTTGAAGGGCTAGATGTCAGATCTGATGGTCTTATCATTAATGTTATCTTAAAAGACAGTCAAGATTCTTCAACACTGTGGGAACTAACGTATCGTAAGAGCGAGAAATACAAACAAAAACTGCTTGGTCTAATAAGCCACAGCGGCACCACCGAGCATGTGAAATATACCTTTGGATTTGAAAGAGGCTCCTACCCTAATGCCGCGGTTTACAGTGAGGTATTCACCAATAGCGATAATTCGCTCAATCATACTCGTCAGGAAGTGGCAGGACGGGCATTCACATCCAACCTAGTCAACGGTAAAGTTGACATTGAAATCTCCGAAAAAACGAGTTTACGCCTTAACGGTCTTTACGATTGGCAGGATTTCTCCGGAGACTTTATTAAATCATTTCATTATGCAGATCCGGCGATTAACGAACCCACTGATGCTACCGATGCGCTATTTATCGATAACGTAAAAGATGTTTGGGAGTTTGGTGGTGACCTCACCCATCAATTTGATACAGCAGGTACACTAAAATTGCTATTTATTGCCAACAATCAAGATTTTGATGGCAATCTATGGATAGATCGTAACGAAGACGCGGCTGACTTTAGCCGCAACTTTACATTTTTACGCAGCTTCCAACAATCTGAAAATATTATACGCAGCACGCTAAACAACAAACTTAGTGAGCGTCATTCGTTAGAAACAGGTATTGAACTGGCGATAAATGAACGAAATAGTGTGTTAGTGACTAATCAGGAAAATACCGATTCACACGACATAAAAGAGAGACGCATTGAAGCGTTTATTACGCACAACTTTGCCATTAGTGACAAGATCAACCTACAAAGTTCACTAAACAACGAATGGTCGACCATAAAAGTCACTTCACATTTTGCTAACGTGACAACGCCAGCAACAATCGAGCGCTCGTTTAGCTATCCAAAACCACGCGTTAACTTACGTTATGACTATTCTGACAAAGATCAGTTTAGAGTGAACTTAGAACGCTCGGTTAGCCAATTATATCTTGGTGATTTTGTGCCAAATTACAACGAAGAAGAAAAGCGCATTGAGTTAACCAACTCACAACTTCGCCCTGAAAAGCGCTGGAAACTGGCAACCACCTATCAACGTCAATTTGAGCAAGATAGAGGCAGCATCTCAGCGACCCTGTATTATCACAAAATTGAAGACTACCTCACTGAAATTCCATTCTATGATGCACAGTCAGTCCTAGCCGGATCAGGGCGCGGCAACGTAGATGACGCCAGTGAATACGGAATCAAATTTGATGGTTCACTGCGTTTATCGGCCATCGGCCTAGACGATACTATTATCAGTGGTGATTACACCTATCGTGACGGCGACACCATTAACCCCTTCACCAAACGCAGTAAATATCTTAATTTTCAAGTGCAAAACTTTTGGAGTGCAACCCTTAAACATGACGAGGTCGACTTAGGGTTTGCGTTTGGTGTGACACTACGCCGACAATCGGCAGAGCGTTATAACCGATATGATTATCAAGCAAGGTACACCAGCGGTGTAAATGGCGAAGCGTTTATGGAGTATAAGATTAATAGCACGTTAAAGCTGCGTTTTGACGTGGAGAATATGTTGCAAAGCAAAGGACATAGAACCACAGTGCGCCATGAAGGGCTGTATACTCAAACCCCTATCAGTCGTTATGAAGACCGACGAACCGTTCGAAGTCGCCAATATTCATTGTCTTTAAAAGGCCAGTTTTAACAACAAAAAGCTGAGCACAAAAAAAGCGAGCTACTGAAATACAATTCAATAGCTCGCTTTTTTATTACATTACGTTCTATGCGTAGGCATTTTTTCGCTTATCATAATCAATAACGACGCCGTTAATTACGTCAGCGTCAAACGGGCGTAAACCGCTAAGCACCATTTGTTTTTCACCATGACCAACTACTTCATCACCCACTTTAAAACAAAACTTCAACGTCGCAAGACCACGTTTACCATTAACCTCTAATTTGCTCTCTAACATCTCTAATGTTGGGTTAACAAAGTCCAAACGCAATAAATCAATCGACATGCTTTGATAAATAACCAATGGACGAGATGGATTAATCATTACATTTTCTTGCGCCATCAACGGCACTAAAACGTGAGGAAATGAGTGTCCAGAAAACTCAACATAGCGCTGCGCCAAACTAGTGGCCAGCTCCGTGTTGTGACTAACATCACCACTGCGCTTTATAGACATGTACGCTTTGTCTTTACTGTCCGACACCGTCACATTATCTAGGGTGATGTCATCGTAATTAAGCTCAACACCATCACTTATCATGCCGCTAAAACTAAATTCCATTTTATGGCTAACGCCAAGTTTAGATAACGCAATGGCGAATAATAAGTCCCCCGGCACACAAAACTTTTTAGTGTCAACATCATGCAACGGATTAAAGTCGCCAGCAATGTCTTTAGCAAAAACACTACCCTGTTGACGCGTAAAACAAAAACCATTATCGGCAGTAACATTAAAATATTTCGACAAATTCATAAATTACAGTTCTTCAAAGTTAGATAAACGTTTTAACACACAGCAAATGATACAGAT
>JABSRV010000354.1 GCA_013214905.1 Psychrobium sp.
CATGACGCAGGTTGCTGCCGCTTTAATGCCCATCTTGTGTTCAATAGAGCCACAGCTCACGTTATTAGCGTCTGTTAGCTTGTCATCAACAACATTGATTTTTGGCACTAAAAATAGAGAAATACCACGCGCCCCTGGCGCTGCATCTGGAAGTTTCGCTAATACTAAATGAATAATATTTTCGTTAAGATCGTGATCACCACCGGTAATAAATATCTTGGTACCGGTAATATCAAAGCTACCCTGCTCGTTTGGCACAGCTTTGGTGCGAATTAAGCCAAGATCGGTGCCGCTATGAGGTTCGGTCAAACACATCGATGCTGCCCAACGACCACTATACAAGCTCGGTAAGTATTGCTCTTTTAGCGCGTCAGTGCCATGAGCGTTAAGCGCTAAACAAGCGCCTGAGGTCAATGTAGGATACAGTGTAAATGAGCTGTTAGCGGCATACATCATTTCATCAAATAATACGCCAATCATTTTTGGCATGCCCATGCCACCATACGTTGGATCGCCACATAATCCGCTCCAACCGCCCTGTGCAAATACGTCAAAGGCTTCTTTAAATCCGGCTGGTGTTGATACTTGACCTTCGTTAAAGGTTGCACCTTCTTCATCGCCACTGCGATTTAGTGGCGCAATTAGCGTGCTGGCTAACTTGCCTGCTTCTTCTAAAATTGCTTGAGCGGTTTCTAAATCAACGGTTTCATTGAGCTTAGGGATGCCTTGCCATAATGTGTCTACATTAAATACATTGCTTAGTAAAAAGTGCATGTCTTGTAGCGGCGGCTTGAATTCGGTCATCGGTGTTTCCTAGAATTTACGGGAGCTAAACGCCCTTTTTAAACAGTTGTTTCATTTATAGCAAATTTTAGGCTGTTTGTTAACTGATTAATATTAATTATTAACAATAAACCTAAACCGTCGACAAATTTTAGGCAAAAAAAAGCCTGACAAAACCAAGTTTAGTCAGACAATCTCAATCTTTTCGTTTGCTAGCTTAGTGAATCGTTTATCTCACGCAAAACTAATGCTGGTTGCTGTGCTTTGGTGATTGGGCGACCAATTACCAAATAGTCGCTACCCGCTGCAACGGCTTGCTCTGGCGTCATAATACGTTTTTGATCGCCAACCGCACTGCCCGCTGGACGAATACCGGGAGTAATTAAGTTAAAATCACTGCCTAGCAAATTCTTTAACTTGCTAGCTTCCTGCGCCGAACAAACCACGCCATCTAAGCCGCAATCTTTGGTTAAGCTAGCTAATCGAATGACATGTTCATCAAGCGGCGCGTTGACACCTATTAATGGCAGCTCACTCTCTTCCATGCTCGTTAACACGGTAACCGCTATTAACAACGGCGCTTTATCACCATAAATGCTTAATGCGTCTTTGGCGGCACGCATCATTTTTTCACCGCCAGTCGCGTGAACATTAACCATCCAAACGCCTAACTCAGCGGCTGCAGTCACCGCTTTTGCCACGGTATTTGGAATATCATGGAATTTTAAGTCTAGAAAAACATCAAAACCTTTATCAACCAATGTTTTTACAAACTCAGGTCCGAAGTAGGTAAACATTTCTTTGCCTACTTTTAAACGACAACTATTGCTATCAATGCTATCAACAAATGCTAGTGCGTTTTCTTTATTATCAAAGTCTAAGGCGACAACAACTTTTGACTGGTTATTCATTAAATTCCTCTGCGATTACTTTTATACCCGTCATCCTTGAAACCGCAGTTTTATTGTCGGCGGATTAGAATCACAATTACTTATAAAACATAAGCTCAGGCGATTCTAACCTTGACTGCTTCACTGCAATTCCAATGATTTTGGGTATATATTAGGTGCTTGAATGTTCGTTTACTTTAGCCACATGACTTAGTCACCGTCTAAACCTCTTATTGGTTTTATCAGTCCCCAACCCTGACAAGATGGACATTGCCAATGCAAGTTTCGAGCGCTAAAACCACAGCCTTTACAGCGATATTGTGGTTTTATTTTTAGCTGCTCCCCTACAAGTAATTGTAAGTGCTGCAAGCTAACTTTGGCGCGCCCCTCTTCTGCATCTTGCAATTGAAAGGTCATCAAATGATAAAAGCCAATGATGCTTGGATTTTTGATTAAGTGTTCACTAATTATTTTTTCTAGTTCGTTATGTGACAATCGATGGCGCATTATCGCAACTTTTTCCATTAATGTCGCGATGCCAGCGCCTTTTTGCAGCGCATCTTCAAACTTTTGTTCCAATTGACTCGCTTGATCGCGTTGCTGGTAACACTCGATAAACAAGGTAAGAGTTTCTGAAAAGAAATCGATGTCTTGCGCCAGAAATTGGTCAACAATTAACTGACAATCAGCCAATTTTTGATGCGCTAAATAATAATGTCCTAATAACAGGCTTGCACGAATACACCCTGCGTCAATGGATAGCGCGCTCTTAAGCAGCTCAATATCATCTTTATCGTCGCCTTCGTCATATAATTCGCAATAAAAATGAGCAACCGACTTCAATAAGCAACAATTACCTTGCTTTGATAATTGTTGAGCCGTTTCAATAGCTAACTGCCAATCTTTGGTTTTTTGATATAAATTGACTAAATGAGTCAATGCGCGCTGGCCATATTCTTTACTTGAGGCCAAATCGGAAAAGATTGCCACGCTGCGATCCATTAAACCCGCTTGTAAATAATCATTGCCCAGCTCAAATAACGCATTATCACGTTGCTCATTGGTTAGAGATGGTCGTGCTAACAAATTTTGATGAATACGTAACGAGCGATCGACTTCGCCGCGTTGGCGAAATAATCGGCCTAATGCAAGGTGTGTATCTATGGTCTCATTGTCGACCTCAACTAGCGCTATAAATTGATCGACCGCTTTGTCAGGTTGATCTGACAATAAATAATTGAGTCCTGCAAAATAATTTTTTGAATAATCGTTGGCTTCTCGTTGATGCTG
>JABSRV010000355.1 GCA_013214905.1 Psychrobium sp.
GGCAATCAGTTCTACATCACCTAAGCTTGTGCGCTGCATGATGGCTACCAGTAAGCCTGCGCCGCTCATTTGCACTAAGCCTAATAACGCCGCTGCCGTGCCTGCTTTATTGCCAAAAGGTGCTAACGCTTTGCCAGCACTAGCGCCCAAGACTAGGGCGAAACCAACCGATGATAAAAATATTGGCAGCATAAAGGCCCATGCTTGCGCTATATGGCTCAGAGAGAACATTAAAATAGCGCCAGTAACCAAGGTTGCTAAACCGATATTTAGTGCGCTAAAAGTACCGTATTTGTCCATTAAACGAGGCGCCAGAAAACTCGCCGCTATATTTAATACGGCGTTAATGGCAAACCAAAATGTAAATTGTTCCATCGACAAACCAAGTCCAGTCATCAATAAAACTGGCGCACTGGTGACATAGGCTAAAATTACCGCCATCGACAACATGCACAATACACTGTGAAAGATAAATGTAGGGTGGCTTGCGACACTCATATATCTATTTAAGCTAAAATACGATCCATTGTGTTGCGACGTTTCAGGGCGAGTTTCTTTAAGTTTTAACAAGATAAAAACAAAAGCAACCAGTGCAAACATTGCCATAAAACTAAAGTTACTGCGCCAGCCAAATTGTGCGGTTAGCCAACTGCCTAAAATTGGTGCCATCGCTGGAATAAAGCAGATCGCGCCGTTGAGATAACTTATCATGCGACCACTTTTATGCGGTCCGTAACAATCACGAACCATAGCAAACGCGGTAACCGAAGTAGCACAGGCGCCAAATCCTTGCACAAGTCTGGCGGCAAGCAACATGTCGATAGAAGTAGCTAGCCAGGCAAGTAACGCGCTAAACCCATAAATGACAATGCCAGCGAGGGCGATAGGGCGGCGTCCAAAACGGTCTGCAAGTGGACCCGCAACTAATTGACCTAAGCCCAAAGTGATAATAAACCAAGTGATAGTGTCTTGCGCCAAGGTGTCGGCAATAGCGAATTGTTGTGAAATTATTGGTAATGCTGGCAGGTAAATATCAATAGCCAATGGACTGAAAAAGACCAGTAATATCATTAATGCAACGACTGTCTTGCTTGGATTGTTTGGCAATGCCATTCCTTATTTATCATGTGGACGGTAATTTTCGCACAGTGTAGGTAAAATCGATGTTGAAATAAAGCGAATGTGATGAATTGTGAGATCTGTCGTCATTTTTAGCCACAACAAGCTGTGATTGTGTCTGCTTGGGCGTTATCATTATTTTCTTACTGCTGATTCTCGGATCGAATATTGCTCACCCCACGGATTGGGCCAGCGTTTTGAGCAATTGTTTGCCAATTACATTAAGTAGGTGATCTTGTTGTGCGAAGGGAAAATAAACTAGAACAAGGCGCTCGATTGAGTAATAGCTAGCTATTGGGATTGAGAGCAACACGGTTATTGTTAATTTTAACCAGCACAAGTGGGCAACTATTTATTGCAATTGGTTTAACTCAATTATTATTGAGCGATTGGAGTATTACATGATCGAAGTTATTTTTAATGTTATAGGTATGACTGGTACGGCGTTAGTGGTTGGTTCATTTTTTATGTTGCAGTTAGAGAAAATGGCACCACAAGATTTAGGCTATAACGTGATGAATCTGTCGGGTGCAATATTGTTATTAATAAGCCTTACCTATAATTTCAATTTGGCCAGTGTAGTTATTGAATTATTTTGGATAGGCGCGTCACTTATCGGTTTATACAAGTATGTGGCAGCGCGAAAGTTGAAAGCGAGCGCCGTTAGCGAGTCGTAATTACCTCAAAATATTCAATAGATGATCAATAAAATGCCGTGCAATTTTTTGCGCGGCATTTTTGTATGCGTGATAACCTAAATCAATTAAATATGTCTTGGGGTCATGCGTGAATAAAATTGAGCGAGAGCCGTTAATTAAAACAAGTTGGGAGTTGCACAGCGTCATTGAAGAAAGTTACTTGCAACATAGCGCTGTTGAAGGTGATGAGCAATGGAGTGACAAACAACGTATTTTACTCGCAGACATGGCTATTCATTTATTACAAACGGCGCTAAAACCAGGTGAGGTCGAGCTTGATAAGCTGCAAAATAATCTATATTCAATCCTAACTATTTCTGAATAATTTTTACCGTCTGCAGAGCTTAAAATCGCGGCGGCCAAAATCTACTAATACCATGAGAGTTATCTATGTATATCCCTTTTTCTCAGGCCTGTGAAAACAACAAACAAGCCATTTTAGATGTGCTTAAAGGTGCATTTCAGTCTATCGATAATGTACTTGAAGTTGGTTCTGGTACTGGTCAGCATGCTGTTTTTATGGCACCAAAGTTACCTCATATAACGTGGCAAACAAGTGATTTAGTCGTTAATCACTCGGTGATTAATAGCTGGTTAGCGCGTCATCCTACCGCTAACTTATTACCACCATTGGCGTTAGATTTTAATCAAGAGTGGCCTATCGACACTGTTGACGGAATCTTCACTGCTAATACGCTGCATATTGTTAGTTGGCGGCTAGTACAGGCATTTTTTAGCGCGGTATCAAGGCACTTGGCGTTAGGCGGCACACTTTGCATTTATGGCCCATTTAATTACGATGGACAGTATACAAGTCAGAGCAATGCAAACTTTGATTTGTGGCTAAAAGATCGAGACAGCCAAAGTGGTATTAGAGATATCGAGGCGATTATACAATTAGCTGACGACGCGGGTTTAACCTTGCAAAGTGACAATACAATGCCAGCCAATAACCGATTGTTGGTTTTTGTTAAGGGCTAATTTTAGCTTGGTCACCCTGCAAGTCATACGATTAGGTCATCCTTCAGGTCGCCATCCTGTAGGTCGGCCACACCGTCATCCTGCAGGTCGGCCACACCGTCATCCTGCAGGTCGGCCACACCGTCATCCTGCAGGTCGGCCACACCGTCATC
>JABSRV010000356.1 GCA_013214905.1 Psychrobium sp.
AAAGCCATCGAGTGATGGCGTTAATTAAGTATGGTTGAGCTAAACCTCTGTCGCGTAGCGGCTTCGTTCAACAAGTTGCTTAAACGGACAAAAACAGTTGGCTTTTGCTCGTTTCTCGCTATTTTAGCCAACAATTTTATTGCCGCTTAGCAAAGCGTTATCTTTCGAGGAAGTCATCATGAGTTTTGATTTAGAAAGTCTATTGAGTTTATCAGTTGAAAAGTTTGAAGAGTTATCATTAGTGTATAAAGGTGAAACGATTTATGGTGTAGTGATTAATGCTGATTCGATTTATGTTAACTCGGTTGAACAGTTTGAACGAACTATTCAGGAATACTCGCAATGGTGGGAAAGGGAACATCGGCATATAGATAGCTGGGCTAGCTTAACGGAAATAGATTTTGATGAAAGAATTGAGTTAAGTGATGTTGAAATGGAACTAATAAGCTCTAATGAGCAAGCCAAACTACTGAATGAAATGAATAAGGAACGTGCAGAGTATAGAGAAGGTGGTAACCCATATTTAGGGGAACGCGGTAGAGAAAGAGTCAAAAAAAATGTTGGAGACTGGCCCAATGGTTTCGGGTTACCGTATGAAAGTGGCTTTGATGATGAAGCATACGGTTATCATTACGAATTAAGCGATGAGAGTCAAAAAAGTAGTGAGTATGGATTAGCTATGGATCAACTGGTTATTGAAATAAAGAAATCAGGAGTTTTAGATAAGTTCAAGAAAACATCGGATTTTTATATTACCAGAGTCGAACATAATTATTGAAACATAACGAATAAGGATAGATCGTGATCGCGGAGCGAGCCACGATCTTATCAGATTGTTGAACAAGCCCGGTGTTGAATGTCTGCAGTGTGATCGTACTTCTATAAGCAAATATATAGATTTAGCGTTTAATGATTAATTAGCTGATTGGTTACGCACTATTTTTTGGTTGAGTGTCACCCTTAACCACATCTGGTTAATAAATTTATTATATGTTTCATTGCGTTATAACCTCCTCATTGTTTTTACGTTCGATTGTCTTTAGGCTGACAGGGTTAAAGCTACCTTTGTCGTTCGTTGCCTATTAGGGATAAATGCAACAATATCCATCTCACCCTGACATGCCGGACAGATAAACTTTGGGCGTTATCTGGACATCACTGGCGTGATAATCATGTGCAGTAGTAATTGAATTAATCCCAGCCATTTTTTCGCATTACCATGCACAAAACCGTAATCTCTCACTCGCCTAAATCCCTTCGGTAAAACGTGCTGTAATATATGCCAACAAAAGGCAGCGCCTGTTAACTGTCGCCGCGCGATTTTGTTGGTGTCACTGTCGATATATTCAAAAGTCACCATGCCATTCCGATGAGACTTGATGGCTTTATTACTCAATACACCGCGATACAGATAGCGTGATAAATACTTAAGTGCAGGCTTACCTTGACCCACATGGCGAGAATCAACGATCCACTTTTTAGGGGCGGCCAAAGGCAAGCTAAGTTTGGCTTTGTTGAGCGCATCAATCATTTTGCCCGAAAGACCTTAGCGAGCGAAAATTCATTAAACAGGTATTTGTTTTTTACTTTTCGCCATTGCCTTCTTTTCTTGTCGATAGCGCCGCCCGGTATAATGACGTGGCAATGCGGGTGGTAATCGAGCCGCCGGGTATGGGTATGAAGCACCGCCGTCATCGCCAGTTCGCCAGCCAGTGTTTTATCGTTTAGTCCAAACTCCTTTAAAGTAGCAATGGCACATTCAAACAATGTGCTATAAACCACTTTTTGATGTTGCCATGCTAATTTTCGGTATTGAAACGGCAAGGTAAACGTCACCATAAAATAGGGAACGGGCAACAACTTGGCGGTTTGCTTATCGAGCCATTGTGACGTTTCATGATTTTGGCACGTTGCACAATGGCGGTGGCCGCAGGACATTGGGTTATATTGATAATGATCGCAAGCCCCACAGTGTAACTTTAATTGTCCAGACGCGTTGGTTCGACAACGTAAAAATTCATGGAGTGCTTGGACATGCTGAGCTTTAAACTGACCTGCGTATTGCGTTAATAGCGCCTGTTGATAGAGAGCAAACAGTTCGTTAATCGTCATGACGATCACCTTTTTTTGATAAGTTTAAGTTGGTGACGAGCTGATTAATGGCTTGCTGAGAGTCGAGTTCAATGATTTTTGTTAAGTGTGTGTAACGCTCTGTCGTAACCGTGCTTTTGTGGCCAAGGATAAGCTGAACTTGCCGCAAGCTAACACGCTGTTCGAGCAAATTTGTGGCGTAGCAATGGCGAAGAGAATGCATTGTAATTTTTTTTTAATGGCGCAGGTCTGCAAAATGGCTTTTAGTGCCGTTTGAACACCGCTTTTATTCATGTATGTGGTGGCGTGTTTAATGTTTTGGTTATTGCCTCGTGCATTGGGAAATAACCAATTGGCGTTTCTATGTTGGCGCCATAAGCCCATGGAGTAGACGGTTAATATAAAAACACGATAGCGATTTTTAGTGGCTGCCGTGATGAGCTGATTTATTTGACTAGGGGTTAAAATGTCGGGGATGGTAGTAACGCGTGGGGGCATTATCATCTTAAGCCAAGTCCAGTCACTTTTAAGCACGTACTTCCAAAAGAACTGGATGCCATTGCGATCGAGTTTGACGGTGCTCCAAGAGTGAGATTAAATCAATTGGAGAAAGTAATCTTCAAGTTGAGTGTGAGATAATCTGTCTGGTGAGCAATCAAAATACTCAGCGAGACGCCTGACTGCCCGGAAATAAGCATCGATGGTACTAACGCTTAATCCTCGTAATTTCATTCGTTTAAGGTGTTTTCATAAAGTGTGGCAAAGTGATTTTTTTCTTGAGTGTTCATGATAGACTCCAAGTGTTAAGGCTCAAAATCAAGCCTACT